>NZ_JAUBOX010000005.1:75750-182260 GCF_036700445.1 Microcoleus sp. T3_B1 | reverse complement strand
GGCTGCAATGAATGATGAATACATGATGCTTCTTCTCAAATCCTTTTGTCAAGGCTGATTGAGATGCTCTTACCCTGATTAGACCAAATAATAGTACCTACACCGTTATAGTTGCCATTTTTCCACTCACCGTCATAACTTTGTGTCTCATTGTTTTTAGGGTAAGTCATATTTCCTTTACCATTGATTTCGTTGTCACGAAACTCACCTACATAACGCCGACCATCAGCATAGGTCAAAGTCCCTTTGCCATTGCGCTTTGTTCCGTCATTGCTCCAGTCTCCCTCATAGCGATCGCCATTCTTATAAATATACACACCCTTGATATAACTATTATTTTTCCACTCACCTTCTAGGCGATCGCCATTCGCATACATTAACAAGCCTTTACCATTTCTTTTATTATTGAGCCATTCCCCATCGTAGCGATCGCCATTCGTATAAGTAAATACCCCTTTACCATTCTTTTTATCATTGAGCCATTCCCCATCGTAATGACTATCATTGGTATAAGTAAACACGCCTTTACCATTGAATTTCCCTACCTTGAACTCCCCTTCATAGCGAGCACCCTTGGCAGAAGTCCATACTCCTTTACCATGTGGCTTACTATTTAAAATATCACCTTTATATCTACTACCAGTCTCGTATGTAATCTCATTAGTCAGAGGGCAGAAACCTGCTTGCCAACCAATACATTGTTTAATTTCACTCTGAAAAATATGGATTGACGATCCTACAATAGCTACTATTACTCCACATACTAGGGTTTTGATTATTCCTTGTTCGTTCATAAAAATTACTTAACAAAGCATTGAATAATAGAAGCAACCAACGGTTTGATTATCTACTGCAATAATCAATAGTTGCTTTGAGATAAGGCACTAATTCTCCAAACCAAGTACCCCAAGCCTGTTTTCCTTCACTGCTATTAATGAAAGAATTAACAGAATTTTGCCACTGAGAATCGTTAGCGGGAAGTATCATCCCATATACGTCACAGGAAAGAGGTTGGCTGGGCAATAAAGCAAAAGTATCTACAGGCAATCCTTGTCTGACTGCTTCTCCTACCAAAAGAACCGTATCGCCCGCAAATGCAGTAATTTTACCGTTCGATACTGCTGTTATGCCTAAATATCTTTCGGTAAACTGTACTATTTCAGCACGAGGATATACTCTGGCAACTGCTGCTAAATTAGCAGAACCTTGAAGGACGCCAATACTTGTATTTGACAAGTTGACGTTTCTATTTTGATTTTTGACAAGCAACTGTGTACCTGTAATAAAAAATGCTTGAGAATACTTAATATTTTCGACTTGTTCTTTAGCGCTGCTGATTGTGTTAGGCCCACACTCTATATGCACATTTCCGTTTCTCACGAGCGCCTCGCGATTTTGAATAGTAGAACGGACTGCCACTACATTAACATTTCTGTTTAGTTGTCGGCTGAGGCTGTTTGCTAGTGCACCTGCAAAAGTTGTACAATAGCCTTTCCAGCCTTGTCCGTCTTCATAGCCAAAAAACACAGCATCTTTTCTAATCCCAACTTTTAAAACTCCTGTTTGCTGAATTTCTTGCAACACAGTCCGCGCCCAGCTTGCCGAAGGAAAAAGCACTGTGCATATAATGCTAGATGTTAGAAATATCAGTTTTAATCGCTTATTCATTATTCTATATTGCTACCTATGGAGCACTGCTCGCGAGCTATTAGTGAAATACTTTATCAACTCGATCGCATCTTTGTCAGTGATAAAAAGTGATAAAAAGTGATAAAAAGTAAGGACTTTCCCCAAATTCCCCAAAAATCTCCTCTCAGATAGATGCTCCTAGAGTTAAACTCTTGTAAATAACCTTTCTCACAACCCAACTTTCTTGGCCTACGACAACACCTGCAAATATCTAGCCGAAAAATTCCCCGCAGCCTTCGTCCGCTGGCTGCTACCAATTGACGAACCCACCAGCGTTCAGGTACTCAAAACCGAACTAATTCAAGAGCCCATCCGAGCCGATTCTCTCGTTTTCCTGCAAACAGATAACCAAATCCTGCATCTGGAATTTGAAACCAGACCCTACTCCGACCCGCCGATCGCCTTCAGGATGCTAGACTACTACGTCAGGCTCAAACGGCAATACTCCTGTTCCATCAATCAAGTAGTAATCTTTTTGCAGCAAACAGCCTCAGAACAAGTTTTTGTATCGGAGTACACAGACGCGAACACCCGACACGGATATCGAGTTATTCGCCTCTGGGAACAAGACCCCGCTTTACTGCTGTCAGTCCCCGGCTTGCTCCCACTCGCAACACTATCTCAAACCAACTCGCCGCGAACTTTGTTAGAGCAAATAGCTACTCAGATTGCTACAATAGAAGAACCTACTCAACAAGCGGATTTACTCGCTTGCACCCAAGTGCTCGCAGGTTTGAGATTTGAAAAAGACTTAATCAGACAACTATTTAGGAAGGAAACTATGCGCGGTTCTGTGATTTACCAAGAAATTCGCGAAGATGGCCTCCTTGAAGGAAGGAAAAATGAGGCGCTGTCGTTCCTCAGTCGTCTGTTGATTCGACGTATCGGTACGATCGCACCTGAAACAACCGAGCAAATTCAGACTTTATCCGTAGAAGAATTAGAGGATTTAGGAGAGGCGCTGCTGGATTTTTCAGAAGCCTCAGATTTAACCAATTGGTTGAATGAACATCAGCCTTAATTCCTAAGATATAGCCTCTTATATTAATTTAATGGGTCGTTGCACATATCTCGATCCCCCTAAATCCCCCTTAAGAAGGGGGACTTTGATCAAAATCTTGTCCCCCCCCTTGTAGGGGCGGTGCGACCCCTACTCCCCGTGCCCGCCCGCCCTCTTTAGGGGGATCGGGTTCTATGCAGCATCATAAAAAAATGGTATTATTGTCAAAACTTCACCAAATATATACTTTAAGGAAACTTAAGCCATGACCGTTGATGAAGCAATCGCGATCGCAGAAACTCTCCTCGATGGCGAAGGCTTAAACGACGTGCAAGAGCTCATCTTCAGACAATGCTGGGAAGGCAGACATTCCTATGAAGAAATTTCTCAACTCTCTCAATATAATGATGAATACATCAAAGCGCTGGCGGCTAAACTCTGGAAACAACTCTCAGAAGCTTTTGATGAAAAGGTAAAAAAAAATAATTTACGCTCTGTTTTTAAGCGATACTTGCGGCGAAATCAAGTGACTTTACATCGAACTCAAGTTATTGGAGTTAACCTCAGCGGTGCTAACTTAAGCGGAGCCCGACTATCATTCGCAAACTTAAGTGAATCTGATTCGTCAGCAGATTTACACGGTGCAATTTTAGCTGATTATAATACAGTATCAGATGAAATTATCAAGGCCGAAGACGCGCACAACCAGGGAATTTTATCGAGCATAAAATCAAGGATTTATCACTGGAACGATCTGCGCTTTCACTGTGAAGAACAAGTAAAAATAGCAGAAGCGCTCGATCGCACAAACACCCTCTTTTTCCCCAACTCCAAAGCCCGCCTCACCACACCCGCAGGCCGACAAAACCAAGAACCAGATTTCCTCATCTTCCACCAAGGCAAATGGGGTATTCTGGAAATATCGCATCCCGATACACAAAAAGATGAAACGCGCGATCGCCTGTTTGCATCTCACGGTATCAGCATCATCCACTATTGCGACGCTAACAGATGCACAGAAGAACCCGATCGCATTGTCCGAGAATTTTTAGACATATTGAGTCAGGGAGAGGGCGATCGCATTTAGTTAAAACGTAATTCCTGTATCGATCGGCGATCGGGCAGCACGATTCAATGGTAAAATAGGAATAGTAAAGCGTTCTCAGTGGCTATGCCTGCCAAAGATCGATTTCATGAAGCCGTAAAAGTCGCCCTCCAAAAAGATGGCTGGACAATTACCGATGATCCACTTACAATCCCGATCGAGCGCCTCAGCAACCTCTACATTGACTTTGGAGCAGAGAAGTTACTCATAAGAATTAATACGGGATGCGGGAAACTCAGTGGCTTCAGCCCTGAGAGGGAAGCGACTCGGGGGACTTCAGTCAAGAGTGTCTTTCTTAATTAGCAGAGTGATGCGGATCTTCGATGTATTTCCTAACAACTTCACTACTAATATTGCCTGCGGTACTAACAAAATAGCTGCTCGTCCACAAGGACGGCAGCTTTTTTAATTCTGGAAATTCAGCCCTTAAATTATGACTAGAACGTCCCTTGAATGCCTTGACAACTAACGCAGGAGTATCCATCGGCTTAACCGCTACAAATAAGTGTACGTGATCTGGCGCTACTTCCAGAGCTAAAATATCCCAACCTTTCTCGATTGAAAGTGCTAAAAATATTTCACGCAGCTTAGTTGCTACACTGCCAACCAGAACTTTTTTCCGGCGTTTGGGATAAACACAAAATGGTAATTAAGTAGGAATTTGACGTGGTTGTGAGTCTGGTACTCAGGAATTGGCAACATAAAGTTTTGTTGTTATGGATTGACTTATCCACTATACTCACCTAAACTAAATAAATCAACTAAATTTCGGGAAAAAGAGGTGACTAAAGTCAAAAAAACAATGGGAGTGCAGCAAGTATTGTTGTCTCCTACCAAAGAAATTGAAGCCGTATTACAATATCTTTGTCGGCAATCCGGCAAGCTGTACAATAGTGCTGTTTACTTCGCTCGTCAAACACTTTTCAAAACAGGAAAACTGTTGACTGGAAAATTTGATTTATCTTTTGAACCGTCAATCGCAAAGTCGATGGTTGCTAAGTCGCTGCCTTCAACGCCTATGCAACAAACTTTGATGTCGGTTACGGAGGCGTTCAAAAGCTTCAAAGAGTTAAAAGCTTTGTATAGCAAAGGTCAATTGCACTTTAGACCCAAGCCTCCGAGCTATTTAACAGGCTCTAAATTGTTTAAAGTCGCCTACCCAAATTCTGGTGGATTAAAGCCAGCGCTTGTCGGCGACCAGTTGAGATTTTCCCTGGGCTTAACAGTACGGCGCTGGTTTGGGGTTTCTGAATTCTTTCTACCTATGCCGTCAAATATTGACTACACAAAGGTTAAAGAGTTCACGATTCTCCCTAAGAATGGCGCTTTCTATTTAGAAATGTCTTACGAAGTAGAATGTAAACAACATGATTTGGATTACAATCAAGCTCTATCAATTGACTTGGGGACGGCTGACAACTTAGCAGCTTGTGTTGACACGCTTGGAAATTCTTTCTTGGTTGATGCTCGCGCCATGAAGGCGATGAATCAACTTTGGAATAAGAAAGTAGCGACTAGAAAAGAAGGAAAGCCCACGGGTTATTGGGACAGTTGGTTAGACCGCGTAACCCGCAAGCGCAATCACCAGATGCGCGATGGTGTCAGCAAAGCTGCAAAGTTAATTATTGACCATTGTTTGAAACACGGTATCGGTAATCTAGTGATTGGATGGAACCAAGGGTTTAAGTCCAATGTTGATATGGGCAAACTGAACAATCAAAAGTTTGTTCAGATGCCATTAGGAAAACTGAAAGATCGCTTAAAGCAACTTTGTAATTTACACGGCATTAAGTTCACTGAAACAGAAGAAGCATACAGCTCTAAAGCTAGCTTTCTTGATGGAGACTTCCTACCCAGGTATGGTGAAAAACCGCTTGGATGGAAAGCATCTGGAAAGCGAATTAAACGTGGATTGTATCGCTCTGCTAATGGAACTATAATTAACGCGGATCTGAATGGCGCGGGCAATATTCTAAGAAAAGTAGCCAGTAAGTTAGGTGTAAAACTTGACCGACTGGGTAGACGGTGTTTGGCCACCGTAGCGAGAATTAGACTTTAGTAATAACTAGAGTTATTCTGTCAGCAGAATCTCAGTGGCTTTAGCCCGCTTGAGTGTCAATGCCGAGCGCAAGGGTCAAAAAATCGCTGTTGAGGTCAAAAGCTTTCTTGGAGCCTCTACACTTTCGGAATTTCATACTGCCTTGGGTCAGTGTCTTAACTATCGCTACGCACTCGAAGATACCGATCCCGATCGAAAACTTTACCTCGCCGTTCCTGTCAGCATTTATGACGACTTTTTTGTTGTTCCCTTCATTCAATCCGTCATTCAAAGGAGTCAAACCCGTCTCATCGTCTACGATCCTACCAGAGAGGAAATCAGACAATGGCTAAACTAGATCGTTATCGAAATGCCGTGCAGCAAGCCTTACTCAACTATGCTCAGATGCGTTCTGGAACTTCTAGCAATTCAGAGTTAGAACTCCAAATTCTGTTCGATCCACAGCGCGACCATTACCAATTAGTGTATGTCGGCTGGTACAAAAGTAAGCGTGTCTACGGCCCGATTTTACATCTCGATATTAAAGATGAAAAAATCTGGCTACAACTCAACACAACGGCAGACGATATCACCCTGGATTTAATGGAATTAGGTATTGCTAAAGATGATATTGTTCTGGGGTTCCATGCACCCTATATGCGCCAATTTACAGAATTTGCCGTAGGTTAATAGCATTCTGCTGCATCGATTGCTTTATTGTATCGATTAATCGATTGCTCATACTGGTTGTGAATCGCCACCCAAAACCGATTCCCGCAAATTCTGCCAGTACGCAGCCGTAACGGGTTCCCCATCCGAGTCTAAACCCTCTTGCAGCAAACCTTCTAGTTTAGCTTGTGCCTGTTTTCGCTGGCGATCTTGCTGCACCAAGTCTAGAAAATACTCTACCGCACTGGCATAAGCCCCTGCCTGAATTTGATCCTCAATATAGGTTTGCAGCTCTTCTGGTATGGCAAGAATAACGTTCATCGTCAACACAGATTTAGGATATCTATCATTGTATCGATCGGCGATCGGGCAGCGCCATAAAAATTAAAATTAGCAGCTTGAACATCGGTTTGACACTTTTGGATGTTCACGACTTAAAAGCTACTCGATCGTACCTACAAGAAAACTGGTCTATCTACATCAACCATACTTCCCAGAAGCTACAGCAGCAGCCAGTCGCTCCATACCAGCTCGAACAATCACTGCTAAGTCACTCAGTGGCATACATTGAATTTTCTTAAGCAGATCGTTAGTATCTACGGGTTCCTGCACCGGCTTGCCTTCGAGATGAGCCATAAGCTCTTCCATCGTAAAGCCTGCTCTTGTCGCAATCTGAGTCAAATTTTTCGTATCTGGAAGTACCTGCCCCTTTTCCCAATACAAGACAGAAGCAGCAGAAACTCCCAACAGCTTGCCAAAAGCGGTCAGACTCATCGAGCCCCGCGCTAATTTAACAACCTCACTCAGTTTTTTCTTAGCTTCTGCGTCCACGGTATCAGCCACGAGATAACCACAACTCCTAGTTTACAGATAAATTTGCTTCATATTCATTCTCCAGCAGCCTCAGCCGACGCAGCGAATCTATCCGCTACAGCTTTAGCAATTAGCGCCACCTGACTCAGAGGCAAAAACTGAATTTTTTTGAGAATATCGTTAATTTCTGAAGGTTGCGAGACTGGATTGCCATCCAAAATGCTGAGAAACTCTTCCAGAGTATAGCCTGCTCTCGCTGCGAGCTTACCCAAGTTTTCCGTCTCTGGAACCGTATCGCCCCTTTCCCAAAGCTGAACAGCAGTCGCAGAAACGCCTAAAAGCTTACCAAACGCTCGCTGACTCATTGTTCCACGAGCAGTTTTGATGATTTCACTAAGTTTTTGTCTATTTTGGATGTTCACAACTTAAAAGCTATGCGATCGTATCTACGAGTCTACTTACGAACAGATACATCAACTATATTTCCCAGACGACTCAGCCGCCGCCGCGAGTCTATCCATCACGGCTCTACCAACCACGGCTAACTCACTAATTGGTATACATTGAATTTTTTTCAGCAGATCGTTAGTATCTACCGGTTCACGCATGGGTTTGCCTTCCAGATGAGCCAGCAACTCTTCAAGTGTAAACCCTGCCCTCACAGCAATCTGAGCCAAATTTTCTGTATCTGGGATGCTCTGACCTTTTTCCCACAACTGAACCGCAGTCGCAGAGACACCCAGAAGCTTGCCGAATCCCCGCTGACTCATGGAACCGCGAGCTAGTTTGACAATCTCGATCAATTTTTTTTTAGCTTCTGCGTTCACAACTGCCGTCACTACTTAATCCCACATAATTCAGTTTACTTCCCAACTCCCAAATTTTCCACTTGCAATTCATAATTACACTTGACACAGGGGCGCATTGCAAGTAAACTAATAATTACAACCTAAGTGTTGATACGCCGAACGGGTCGCTAAACAAATGGTTCTGAGCTAGGAACCCAACATAAGGGGACAGCCCGATCGAACTTTGAAACCGAAGACAGACATCAGGGAAAGTAAAAATGACCAAGAGACGCAATCTAAAAACTCACAAGCCCAGCCGCACCCGTCAAAGCCTTACAGCCTCCGGTTGGCTAAAACCCCAGCGCTGGCAAATCTCCAAAATAGAAGCAGCCGAAGCCTTGAGAATGCCCGTCAACCGCATAGTCAAAGTTTACCCCAAACAACATCAAGTAATAGTCGTTTACCTGAACAAGAAAGGACAAAAATGCAGTTCCTTTTTCAGCTACAGACTATTTGCCAGATGGCAACAAGAGGCGATCGCAGCAATTGCCAGTTGTCGAAACCAGCAAATCCTAGCACCCCTAGAAGTCATTGTACAATACGACCTCGAACATTTCAAATATCCAGTAGCGATCGCCGATGCAATTTGGGAAGCCCTACTCAACCATATCTCCCGCGTAACAAGGGAACTGAGGCTGAGCAAACAATGCGCCTAGCCCCCCATCACTCCATCAATTAGTAGAAGCAGCCAACTCAGCCAAACGTTCCTGCTGATCCTGAGAAATGCAAGTTTGAATAATCCCCTCAATATCTCCTTCCAAAACACTATTGAGCGAGAAATTTTCCCCCAAACGGTGGTCGGTAGCCCGATTGTCCTTATAGTTGTAAGTGCGAATCTTCTCCGATCGCGAACCAGTACCAACCTGAGCCAAACGCCGCGACTTCACCTCATCCTGCTGCTCCCGCAACTTCATCTCATAGAGCTTAGCCCGCAAAATCTGCATCGCCCGCTCCTTATTCTGCAACTGACTGCGCTCCTCAGTACAGAAAATCCGAATTCCCGTCGGCTTGTGAAACAAATCCGCAGCAGTTTCCACCTTGTTCACGTTTTGACCGCCAGCGCCGCCCGATCGAGCCGTACTCATCTCAATATCCTTCGGATCAATGTGAATCTCCACATCATCAACCTCCGGCATCACAGCCACCGTCGCCGTCGAAGTATGCACCCGGCCGCCAGCCTCAGTCACAGGCACTCGCTGCACCCGGTGTACTCCAGCCTCAAACTTCAGCTTGCTGTAAACGCTGTCGCCCGTAACTTCCAGAATCACCTCTTTAAAGCCGCCCATTTCCGCCAGCGACTCGCTCACCAACTTCACCTGCCAGCCTTGAGTTTGAGCGTAGCGCGAATACAGCCGCAGCAAATCTCCCGCCCAAATACTAGCCTCATCTCCGCCAGTACCCGCCCGAATTTCCAGCATAATATTCTTGTCATCGTTCGGGTCGCGGGGGAGCAGCAAAACCTTCAAACGACTTTCCAAATTCTCCAGCTTCGACTCAAGTTCCTGAACTTCCAGCCCAGCCATTTCTTGCATATCTCGATCGCCCGCAGCTTCCTTGAGAACCTGTCGCGCGCCCACCAAATCTTCCTGAGTCGTTTTCCACAGAGCAAAAGTATCGACCACTTCCTCCAAGGACGATCGAGCTTTTGCTACCCGTTGAAACTCTTGATTGTCCCTAGCGACATCCGGGTCAGCCATGCGGCGAGTCAACTCATTAAAAGTTTGCTCTACCGACTTCAATTTATCCAGCAAATAAGATTCAGCCATTGTCAGTTGTCCTTTGTCAATCGATTTTAGATTTTAGATTTTAGATTTTAGATTTTAGATTTGAAGAACAGTTGGAATAGAATCTCCATCGAACTCTACTGCCTGCTTAGCAAGTCTTCAATCTAAACTCTCCAATCCGAGGGCGGATCGATTTTAGATTTTAGATTTTAGATTTTAGATTTTAGAACTCAAGAGCAGTTAGGATAGAATGTCGATCGAACTCTACGCGATAGAACTCAACTGCCTGCATAGCGAAGTCTTCAATCTAAAATCTAAAATCCGAGGGCGGTAAGTTGCCAGTAGAAAGAACTACTCTCAACAAACTGCGGACAAATGACAATCCGGCTACTTCTTCTTTTTGCCTTTACCAGCAGCCTTAGAAGCATCTGCTTTCGGCTCTTCCATTTTCAGCGGCCCAGAGGAAGCATCTGCCTTCGGCATTTCTACCTCAGTCATGCCGTATTTCCGCATAAAGCGCTCCACACGACCTTCAGTATCAATAATCTTCTGAGTGCCAGTATAGAAAGGATGATTTCCCGACCAGACATCAACTTGAAGCTTTGGTCTTGTTGAACCCACAGTCATCACAAGTTCGCCGTTGCAATAAACCTGAGATTCGGGATACCACTCAGGGTGAATGCCTTCTTTTGCCATTGTTTTTTACTCTCTAATTTTTGACTTTACAACCATTTTAGCTGCCGCAGGACTTGTACACCAACAACAGCACCAATTTTGCCTTATATCTGTTGGAACCAGGAAGCAGGAATCGGAAATAGACTTGAAAAAAAAGGAAGATAGAATCTGGATAATTTTGCCTTCTTCCTTCTTCCTTCTATCCGTTACATCCGTTACATCCGTTACACAATCCGCTGCCGAACCTCGATTACCGCTTGGAGTATTGAGGAGCTTTGCGAGCTTTCCGCAAACCGTACTTTTTCCGTTCTTTGGCCCGCGGGTCGCGAGTCAAATAGCCCTCAGTCTTCAGAGGCTTGCGGTTGTCCGGGTCTAATTGACAAAGTGCTCTAGCGACACCCAAGCGAATCGAGTCAGCCTGACCTGTCAAGCCACCGCCTTCGACTTTTACCAAAATGTCGTACTCATTTTCCAGACCCAAAGTTTCCAGAGGGGCCTTAGCCAGAGCCAAATAAGTAGGGTTGAATTGCAGGTACAAATCCCCCTCTTTACCATTGACTGTCAGTATGCCAGTGCCGGGAACCAAACGCACCCGCGCTACGGAACACTTGCGACGGCCGGTACCCCAGTACACAGCGCGACCGGATGTATCTGTTGCTTGCATTACTCATTTCCTCCCGGAATCGTGTGAACAATTAATTCTTCTGGTTTTTGAGCTTGGTGCGGGTGGTTGGGGCCAGCGTACACCTTGAGTTTAGTAAACAGTTGTCTGCCCAGAGAAGTGTGAGGCAGCATTCCTCGTATAGCTTCTTCGACAATTCTTTCGGGCAAACGTGCTTGCAATTTGGCAAAAGTTTCTGTTTTCATGCCGCCCGGTCTTCCAGAATGGCGGCGGTAGATTTTCTGGGTGCGTTTTTTGCCAGTAACAGCGATTTTGTCCGCATTGATGACAATTACGAAGTCGCCGGTATCCATAGAAGGAGTGTAAGTCGGTTTGTGTTTCCCCCGGAGGTACATGGCAACTTCAGTTGCCAGACGGCCCAGTCGCTGGTCGGCGGCATCGACCACGTACCACTTGTGCTCTAGGGAGTCTTGAGTAGGGACGTAAGTTTTGTTCATTGTTTGTTGTTAGTTGTCTATTAACTGTTAACTGTTGTTAGTTGTCAGTTGTCAGTTGTCAGTTGTCAGTTTTTAATTGTTAGTTGTCCTTAGTTTTTTATTAGTAGTTACCTAATGACTAATGACTAATGACTAATGACTAATGACTAATGACTAATTTTGGCTGAGTGTCGTACCAGACATCTGGGGGAAAGGGAAATTCTGAATAGCCAACCCGCAGCAGGCACAAACCTTGAGCGGGAGCGGCATATTTTACCATTTCTCGGCGTTCGTTGACCCAGATATCTGTGAAATTGTCGATCGGCCTTTCCCCGCGACCCACCTGCACCAGCAACCCCACCAGCAGCCGCATCATCCCGTACAGAAACCCGCTTGCCTGAACCTCAATATAGATAAGAGGCCCAGAACGCTGACACTCGGCAGCTTGTACGTCCACCCAGGAATGGGGGCGGGCAGACCCCGCGCGGTGGAAAGCAGCCAGGTGATGCCGCCCGATGAGCGGTGTCAAAGCTGTCTGAATCAAAGATTCATCCACAGGAGCGTGATAGCAGTGCCAAGCAAAAGGACGCACAAACAAATTAGGCGTCGGGTCTGTATAAAGGGTGTAGCGATAGCGCCGCCAACTGGCTGAGAACCGAGCGTGCCAGGTAGGTTCCACCTTTGCCGAAGCTCGAATTAAAATATCTTTTGCCAGTCGAGAGTTGAGAACGCTTGCCCAACGGTGAGCCGGAATTGGGCCGTGGGCATCAAAATGGGCTACTTGAGCAGCAGCGTGAACTCCCGCATCCGTTCTCCCAGCAGCGTGCAGCGTTACCGGGCGTTCCAGAACAGTCGATATTGCTGTTTCAATTTCTTCTTGTACTGTACGCTGGTTCGGCTGTCGCTGCCAACCGTGAAAGTTAGTGCCGAGGTATTGGATTACTAGAGCAACGCGCTGTATCGATTGGGGATTTTCGATTGGGGATTTTGGATTGTCAGTCATAAATCACAAATCTCCAACCCAAAATTGAATTAAACCAGTTCAACGATCGCCATTTCGGAATTGTCTCCTTGGCGGGGGACAGTTCGTACTACGCGGGTGTAGCCCCCGTTGCGCGAGCCGTACCGTTCTTGGGCTGCTTCAAACAAGGCGTGTACTAACTGTTTGTCGTAGATAAAGCCCATAGCTTGCCGGCGAGCGGCCAATGAGCCATCTTTTGCGAGGGTAATCATTCTGTCCGCCTCTGGCCGCAGCGCTTTGGCGCGGGCGAGAGTGGTAGTGATTTTACCGTGGCGGATTAATTCGGTGGTCAGCGAGCGCAGTAGGGCGCGGCGCTGGTCAGCCGGTTTGTTGAGTTGGGGGACGCGACAGCGGTGACGCATGGCAGTTGGTAATTGGTAATTGGTAATTGGGCGCCGGGATAGTCCGCGATCTAGGGGGGTGAATTCTTTAACTTAAAAACTCACCTACTTAAAATTCAGAACTTTTTTACCCGTTACCCGTTGATTAACTTTTAGCTGATTTTTCCTGTGGCAAGGTAATGCCCAAGCGTTTTTGTAAAGCTTCAATCACTTCTTCTGCGGACTTCTGCCCGAAGTTCTTGATCTCGAGCAAGTCTTCTTGGGTATAATCCAATAAGTCTGCGACTGAGTTGATCTGAGCCCGCTTGAGACAGTTGTAAGCCCGGACGGACAACTGCAATTCTTCGATCGGAATTTGGCTAGTAGGATCGGCTTCACCTGGATACTCTGGTTTGAGAGAATCTTGGGTGATGTCTTTGAGAGGTGCAAATAAATCTACCAGGATGTGGGCAGATTGACTCAAAGCTTCTTGAGGAGTCACGCTGCCATCAGTCCAGATTTCCATAATCAGCCGGTCTTTCTCGACCGTGCCCCCTACCCTAGCATCTTCAACGCTGTAGTTGACTCTGCGAATCGGCATAAAGATGGCGTCAATTTGGAGAAAATCCAAAGCCGACCCATCATCGCGACTGCGGTCTACTGCTCGGTATCCGATGCCTTTTTCAATTCTGAATTCCATTTCCAGAACTGAGCCGGGGGAGAGAGTTGCAATGTATTGGGAGCGATCGATCAATTCCACCTCTGAGGGCAAATCGAATCGATCGGCCGTTACTGTTACAGGCCCCTCAATCCGCAACCTGCCGATTTGCGGCTGCTGAGAATGAGTTTTGAGGACGACCTCTTTCATGTTCAGGAGAATTTCTAGAACATCCTCACGTACCCCTTCGATCGTGGCAAACTCGTGATTGACGCCCGCGATTCGGACTGAAGTTACTGCTGTTCCTTCCAAATTTGACAGCAGAACTCGCCGAAGCGCATTCCCAACAGTTGTTCCCTGACCGCGATCGAGCGGTTCCAGGACGAATTTTCCGTACTGACTCCGGTCTTTGTCAGTGTTAGACTCTATACATTCAATTTGAAACTGCGCCACGGAGTGACCTCCCTTTTCCACTGTGGATTTTTGATTTTTGATTTTAGATTGCAGAGCATACCCCTGAATGGATTTCGGATTTTGGATGGACGGGGCAACAGTTAGAAGCATTAGTTTTTGACTTTAAGCAGTTAGCCATTATCCAAAATCTAAAATCTAAAATCTCAAATCGTTTTAGACTCTACGCCGCTTGGGAGGGCGACAGCCGTTGTGAGGAATTGGGGTAACATCTCTAATCAGGGTAATTTCCAGTCCCGCCCCTTGCAGCGCCCGAATAGCAGTTTCTCGACCTGCTCCGGGTCCGCTCACCATTACTTCTATTTGGCGCATTCCTTGGTCATTGGCTCTGCGGGCAGCACTTTCTGCTGCTGTTTGAGCCGCAAAGGGAGTGCCCTTCTTAGCTCCTTTAAAACCGCTGGAACCTGCGGATGCCCAGGATATCACTTCGCCGTTGAGGTCGGTAATAGTTACAATCGTGTTGTTAAAGGTAGACTGGATGTAGCCTACCCCATTGGGTACATTCCGTTTCTGCTTTTTTGCACCAGATTTCTTGCCTGTTTGTGGTCGCGCCATATTAGTCTCTTTAACGTTTCTCTCAACTAATGTCCCGAAGCGCTAGGAGCCAGCAGCCCCCAGCGTATTTTTCCCAAAAAGATGTTACTTCTTGGAAGGAGCCTTTTTCTTGCCCGCAACTGTTCGGCGGACGCCACGACGGGTTCTGGCGTTGGTACGGGTTCGTTGTCCCCGCACCGGCAGACCCAAACGGTGACGCCGACCGCGATAAGTTCCGATGTCCATCAGGCGCTTGATGTTCATTGACTCCCAGCGCCGGAGGTCTCCTTCGATTTGGTATGTTGTTTCTACATGAGCCCGCAGAGCTGTCACGTCGGCCTCTGTTAAATCCTTGACGCGAGTGTCAGGATTTACGCCTGTTGCAGCGATAATTTTTTGGGCCCGCGACAAGCCTATTCCGTAAATGTATGTCAGACCTATTTCGACGCGCTTATCGCGTGGAAGGTCTACCCCGGCAATCCGTGCCACACTTTTTGTCTCCCTAGTTTTCCTGTTTGGCTACAATGTTCAATTAGGATGCACCTGGGTGCAGTGCCCAATCTTCTTTTTTTCTAACCTTGGCGTTGTTTGTGTTTCGGGTTAGTGCATATCACCATCACTCGACCGCGACGGCGGATGACGCGACATTTCTCACAAATTTTTTTGACAGATGCTCGAACTTTCATCTTTCTTCCTGCCTGGAGAACCCCGCTCTACCGGAGAACAGGCACGCTGGGACTGCCCGTAGAGCGGTGGGAGGAGAGGCTGGGCAAGGTGTAGACCTCTCCTCGATTAAATTGTATAAAGTGCGGGTTGTTTCATGAAGGAGCCCGCTTGCACCCACTCCCATTGCTGGGGTAAAGTTCGCCTGCACAAAACAAAAATGTTGGCGAGCGATACTTTTACGGCGTAGCAATGACTTAACCCGGTACACCGGTGGGTTGTTGACGCCCTTCTCGGCAACACTACAAACGTAGCATTATAGCATAAATTTGAAGCTTTTTACCAAATTCTCTCTAATTAAACTTAGAATTAGTTTTTAGAAAGTTTTATCTAAGCCTATTTTTTCCGAAGGCGATAAGTAATCCTGCCTTTGGTCAAGTCGTAGGGAGTCAATTCGACTTTGACGCGATCGCCAGGCAGAATTTTGATGTAGTTGCGGCGGATCTTGCCGGAAATGTGAGCTAGCACGTTAAACCCATTATCTAGGTCAACGCGAAACATCGCATTGGGCAGGGATTCCGTCACTGTCCCTTCCATTTCAATTAAATCTTGCTTAGACAATTTGGTATTTACCTCAACTCTACATTTGATTAACTAGGAGTGTCCCGGCGTGAGCCTCAAAACCTATTTACTGGTAGGAGTCCAACGGGAACGGGGGGCAATAATTAGGGCGCCTCGTTCGACTTCTTGACTCAACCAACGGATCGCTTTAGCTTTACTTGAGTAAAGTTGTGGCAATTAGTATCGAGTTCAATCCGGTCTCTAGCAACCCTCACAAAACCTGATAGCACAAAAAGCTCCTAGTTAACATATCTTAGCAAAAGCTTGTGAGTAACAAGCTGTATTGAGAGGGTTCAAGAGTCGATCGAGAGAGATTGTTGCAGTTCTGCGGTGACTAATTCCATTGCTCGATCGCCATCAACCGCAACTAACTGTTGGCGGCCGCTGTAAAAATCAATCAAAGGCTCAGTTTGTTCGCGATAAACTTGCAACCTGCGGCGGATCGTCTCCTCATTGTCATCCTGCCGGCCCCGCGACAGCAGGCGAGACACCAAAATGTCGTCAGGCACGTCAAGATTAACAGCTTTGAGACCCGATTTTGGGTTGGGTGTACTCCCCTCGGCACCGCTAAGCTCCAGCAGCAGTTTGTCTAAAAAAGTTGCCTGGGCGACTGTGCGGGGAAAGCCGTCAAGAATCCAGCCCGCATTAGCGTCCGGTTCATTCAAGCGTTCCTGCACGATATCCATCAGCAATTGGTCGGGAACCAACTCACCCCTGTCCATGTAAGCTTGCGCCTTTAGACCCAAGGCAGTTTTCGCCACCACGCAGGCGCGCAGGATTTCGCCCGTAGAAATGTGGGGTATTTTCCAGAGAGCGCCTAATATCTGAGCCTGAGTTCCCTTTCCCGCCCCTGGAGGCCCCATGAAAATAAATTGCATTGCGATTACTTCACCATTCCTTCATATCGTTGGGAGATGACGTAAGTTTGAATTTGCTTAGCAGTTTCGATCGCCACACCTACTAGAATCAGTAGGGAAGTTGCGCCAAAACCTCTAAAAGTTTGCACGCCGATCGCGCTTTCTACAGCAGTTGGTACAATGGCCACCAGACCGAGAAAAATCGCTCCCAAGAAAGTCAAACGGTTCAAAACCTTCTCCACATAATCACTCGTTTTCTGACCCGGACGAATTCCAGGAATGCTGGCGCCCATTTTTTTCAAGTTCTGAGACATATCTACGGGGTTGACAATCAACGAAGCGTAGAAATAGCTGAAGAACAGAATCAAAGTCAGATAAAACAGCGCGTAAGCCCAAGGCGTCGGCCCGTTCGGACTCAAAACATTAGCAACTTGAACCAAAAACGGGTTATTGAGAGACTGAGCGAGGAAAGAAGGCACAATCAACACCGAAGATGCAAAAATAATCGGCATCACTCCGCCTTGATTCAAGCGCAGGGGCAGATAACTCCGGCTCTCCCGATAAACTTTGCGGCCGACTTGGCGGCGGGCCGAAATAATCGGAATGCGGCGAGTACCTTCCTGAACAAAAACAATCCCGACAATCGTCACCAAAAAGACCAGCAGCAGAACGACTACACGGCCGACAACTTGCGTGTCCCCACTTTGAGCCAATTCAAAAGTTTGTCCCAAAGAGCGCGGCAATACCGAGACAATATTGATAAAAATCAGCAGCGAGGCTCCGTTCCCGATACCTCGCTCCGTCACCACTTCCGATATCCACATCACAAACATGGAGCCGGCTGTCAGAGCCAAAGCAGTTTGTGCTATGAATAAAGGCGATGGAGATTGAGCAAAAGGGCTGACCCAAATCGCAATGCCAATACTTTGCAAAATTGCCCAGCCCAAAGAAACGTAGCGAGTAATTTGAGAAATCTTGCGCCGCCCTGCTTCTCCTTCATTTTTCTGCAACTCTTCTAAGCTTGGCAGAGCCGCCGTTAGAAGTTGCACAATAATTGAAGCATTAATGTAGGGCAAAATCCCCAGCGCGAAAATCCCCAAAGCTGACAAGCCACCTCCTGAGAACAAATCCAAAAAGCCAATTAAAGGGCTATTTTCGACGTTTTGGGCAAAGGCGACTCGATCGATGCCGGGGACTGGCAAGTGGACACCCAGGCGTACTAAAATCAGTAAGCCAATGGTTACGAGGATGCGGCCTCGTAAACCAGCAGCTTGAGCCATCTGCATGAACGTCTCTTGTGCAGTTGGCGCTTTCTCTCTACTAACGTCCATAGTTACGATTTGGGATTTTAGATTTGGGATTTTCGACTAAATCATTTTCTGATAGCAAGAAGAGAGGATTTGAGATTTGGACATACTCTCAAACCTCAAATCTTCACGCAACTAATTCGCAACTTCCGCCTGCAGCTTCAATTTTTGTGCGAGCACCTGCGGTAAAAGCCGAGGCGCGCACTTGCAAAGGTACATTCAGTTCACCATCTCCTAAGATTTTCAGCGGCCCATCGTCTGTGGTGACAATTTTGGCTTGGATCAAAGAGGTGAGAGTAACTTCGGTGTTTGCTGGCAGCGATGCTAATTTACTTACATTAATGGTAGTGTACTCTTTCCGGTTCACTAGAGGGAAGCTTTTCAACTTGGGGAGACGGCGGTAGAGAGGATTTTGACCTCCTTCAAAACCGGGTCTAGTGCCGCTACCGGCTCTAGATTTTTGACCGCGCATCCCTTTGCCGGAGCTCGCGCCTTGACCGGCAGAAATACCTCTGCCCAAGCGTCGGGGGCGCTTTTGGGAGCCTGCTTTGGGTCGGGCGTCTTGCAATCTCATAGTTTTAGTAATTGGTAATTGGTAATTGGTATTTAGAGAGGGGGTACGCAGTAGTTTTGAGTGCGTGAGTTTTGAGTTGCGGATTTTTTTATTTTCACCGCAAGCACTTAACACTCAAAACTTACAGTTTCCCGTTCTCGCGTGCCCTAACCGTAGAGATTTTCTACTGGAATTCCGCGCTCTTGAGCAACTTCGGACAAGGTGCGGAGGGTGGAGAGGGCATTGACTGCGGCTCGGGCGTTGTTTAAGGGATTTCCAGAACCTAGCTGTTTGGCTAAGATATTGCGGACTCCTGCGAGTTCGAGAACAGTTCGCACTGCTCCCCCTGCAATTACCCCGGTTCCCGGAGCGGCCGGCCGCATCATGACTTTAGCTCCGCCACCGTCACCGTTGATGGGGTGAGGGATGGAGTTAGATTTGGTGAGGGGGACTTCAATTAGGTGCTTTTTGCCGTCAGCGACGCCTTTTTTAACGGCACCGATTACGTCGCTAGCTTTGCCGACTCCTACTCCAACTTGACCGCGTTCGTTGCCGATAATGACTATGGCGCGGAAGCTGAGTTTTTTACCACCTTTGACTACTTTGGTAACGCGCCGAATCTGAACAACCCGTTCTTGCCATTCGGATTCTTTTTCGCGCCCTTTGTTGTTGCTGCTGCTTTTTTTCTTGTTGCGCTGTTCTTTTTGTTCTGCCATAGTTTTGTCCTGTGGGAATTAGTAATTGGTGAAAGGCGATCGGCAAGTGGTAATTGTTTGAGTAAAAAGTAAAAATAGAAGAAATCTGGATTTTGCCTTTTAACTTTCAACTTTTGACTTTTTACTTTTTAATTACTCATTACCCGCTACCCATTACCCCCTCTAAAAGTCTAACCCGGCTTCGCGAGCTGCTTCTGCGAGGGCTTTGACACGACCGTGATAGAGGTTGCCCCCCCGATCGAATACGACTTTGACTATGCCAGCGCTGGAACAGCGTTTGGCAATCAACTGACCGACTTGCACGCTCGCGGAGCAGTTGCCGCCAGAACTGAGAGCTGACTTCAATTCGGGATCGAGGGTTGACGCAGCAGCCAAAGTGTGCTGGGCGGTGTCGTCGATTACTTGGGCGTAGATGTGCTGATCCGATCGAAATACCGCTAGTCTGGGACGTTCGGAGGTGCCGAACACCTTGCGCCGAACACGGCGGTGTCTGCGCTGGACTGATTCTTTGCGAGTAAGCTTCATATAAATACTCGGTAAATGGGAAACGAGCGAGTCTTTAGACCTGAGAGAGAAATGACACTTCGGATTTGCTCCTCGGAGCCTCCCTTGCGGGGTGATGTTAGCTTCGCCAATGTTTTAAGAGCTTTTTAGACTTGCAACACTATCTCAGTGACCTTAAGACTGTTTAGTTGCAAATGACAGAGCAGGGAACTAGCTACGCATTCTCCCGGTGTCGTGACTCCAAAAACGTAGACCTCGAAAGTCTTAGGCTGGTCAGTATGGCTTGCGGGAATTGCCCCTACAAGCGAGCGTGTCTTTAGACCTGGGTTACTGACTGTTACTTCTTACCTGTTTTGCCTGTTTTACCAGCTTTGCGACGGACAACTTCGCCGCTGTAGCGAATGCCTTTGCCCTTGTAGACTTCGGGCGGACGCACCGCGCGGATGCGGGCTGCTGTGTTGCCTACGAGTTCTTTGTCAATGCCGGAGACAATGACGTTGGTGTTGCCTTCAACTGCCATTGTGATGCCTTCTGGAGGGGGCATTTCAACGGGTTTGCTGTAACCGACGTTTAAAATCAGGTTCCGTCCTTGAACCTGTGCCCGATAACCTGTGCCGATAATTTCGAGCCGCCGCTGAAAACCTTGAGATACACCTTCGACCATGTTGGCGACTAGGGTGCGGCACAAGCCGTGCAGTTGTCTGGCGACGCGAGATTCGTCTCGACGGGTAACGAGTAAAGTCTCGCCTTCAATTCCCATGAGGATTTCGGCTGGGATAACTCGGGAAAGTTCACCTTTAGGGCCTTTGACGGCTACTTTTTGACCGTCTAGGGTGACGGTGACTTTCGTGGGGATGCTAATCGGACGCTTGCCAATTCGCGACATAGTTTTTTGTCCTTTGTTTTTAGTTATTAGTCCTTGATTATTAGTGCTTAGTTATTAGTCCTTAGTGATTGATTTTTGAGTCTGTTGCCAACGACCAGTGACTAATGACTAATGACTAATGACTACCAAACATAACAAAGCACTTCACCGCCCAAACCTTGGCGTCGAGCTTCTCGATCGGTCATAATGCCGCTGGAGGTAGAAATAATGGCTATGCCAATTCCGCCTAACACTCTGGGCAATTCTTTACGGTTCGAGTAAACGCGCAGTCCTGGTTTGCTGACTCGCTTAAGTGCCGTGATAATGGGCTTGCGAGTTTTACCTTTGTACTTTAGAGAAAGCACTAAATGTCGCTTGACCCCTTCTGCTTCTGCTTCTTCAAATTCGCCGATGAAGCCTTCACTTTTGAGGACTTGGGCGATGCTGCGGGTCATTTTTGTAGCTGGAATTTGCGTTGTTTGGTGGCGCGCCATGCAAGAATTGCGAATGCGCGTCAACATATCTGCTATGGTATCGTTAGCTGCCATCTTTTGCTTCTTACTCTAGTGCTTAGTTGTCCCGGAACGGCATTCCCATTTCTTTAAGCAAGGCGCGTCCTTCTTCGTCGGTGTTTGCTGTGGTGATAATTGAAATGTCCATGCCTCGAATTTGATCGATGCGGTCATATTCTATTTCTGGAAAAATTAGCTGTTCTCTCAGACCCAAGCTGTAGTTGCCGCGCCCGTCGAAGCTTTTGGGGCTGATGCCGCGGAAGTCACGGATTCGGGGGAGTGCGAGGTTGATCAGCCGATCGAGAAAATCGTACATCCGATCGCCGCGCAGCGTCACCATAACGCCGACGGGTACTCCTTTGCGGATTTTGAAGCCTGCGATCGCTTTTTTCGCCCGCGTCACCACTGGTTTTTGACCGGTGATGATGCCAATTTCGTTGATCGACGAATCCAGTGCCTTAGCGTTTTGAGATGCTTCTCCCAAACCGCGGTTCACTGTGACTTTGACGAGTTTGGGGACCTGATGGATATTAGTATATTTAAACTGATCCATCAGTGTGGGAACGATTTTTCCTTGATAAAGAACCTTGAGTTTGTCCGGCATAGTTTTTGTGTTTCGTTAACTGTCCCTGGGCTTGGTCAGGGAATTATTAGTTGTCAGTTGACTGTTGTCAGTTGTCCGTTGTCAGTTGTCCGTTGACTGTTGTCCGTTGACTGTTGTCAGGAAAGCATTTGTCTAATGACTAATGACTAATGACTAATGACTAATGACTAATGACTAATTATCGATGATTTCTCCAGTTTTTTTGAGCTGTCGCAGTTTCCGGCCATCTTCGCTAAATGTATAGCAAACGCGGCTAGCTATTTTTTCTTTTTCGGAATAGTGCATGACATTGGAGCTGTGAATGGGAGCCTCAAACGTGAGTATTTTCCCGGACTCTCCCTCTTGCTGGGGCTTGACGTGCTTGGTTCTGATGTTTACACCTTTAACAATTACTTTGCTGACTTTAGGATATGTCTTTAAGATTTCTCCGACTTTTCCTTTCTCTTTGCCAGTAATTATTTGCACGGTGTCGCCTGCTTTGACGTGCATTCTGTAGCGCTGCGGCTCGCTAGTTGGTTTACCCTTTTTTCCGTACATTTTAAAGTACCTCCGGGGCTAAGGAAACGATTTTAGTAAAGTTTTTGTCGCGCAGTTCGCGGGCGACGGGGCCGAAGACGCGCGTGCCTTTGGGGTTGCCGTCTACGTTGATAATAACGGCGGCGTTATCGTCAAAACGAATGCTCATGCCACTGTCGCGGCGCAAACCTTTGCGGGTTCTGACAACGACGGCCCGAACGACATCTGATTTTTTGACGGCCATATTGGGGATGGCGTCTTTGACGACGGCAATGATAACATCGCCGACTCCGCCGTAGCGACGGTTGCCGCCTCCCAATACGCGGATGCACATCAGTTTGCGGGCTCCGCTATTGTCGGCGACATTGAGGTATGTCTGGGGTTGAATCATGGTGATTGTTGACTGTTAACTGTTGACTGTTGACGGCTAATTGATTAATCAAGTACCGATCGGGCGATCGCGAGATCGCAATTAACTGTTAGCCGTTTTTTGTCCCGAAAATCTCAGCAACCGTCCAACGTTTGGTTTTGCTCAGTGGTCTAGTTTCAGTGATGCGAACGCGATCGCCCGATTTGCACTGATTTTCTTCGTCATGAGCTTTGTAGCGCTTGGTGCGGACTACGATTTTGCCGTATTTGGTGTGGGAGGAGCGGTTTTCGATTGCTACCACGACGGTTTTATCCATCTTGTCGCTGACTACTACGCCAACTCGTTCTTTAATTGCCATAGCTACCTATTTTTGTTGTGCAATTGACTTGTTTTTAGCTACTGTGCGATCGTCGGCTCGGCTGCTTCTGACTCTTGGCTGACTGCTGCGGTTGCAGCAGGCTGTGCTACCTGTTTAGCTGCGGCTGATTTTGCTGCTGCTTCTTTCTCAGCAACGATTTGGCGCTCGCGTTCAACTGTCATCAATTGAGCTAGGCGGTGTTTGGCGTGCTTGAACAGGTGAGGCTTTTCCATGCGGCCGGTAGCTTGCTGGAGCCGCAATTCCATTAGTTGGCGCTTGACGGCTAAAATTTGCTCTGCTACTGCAGCATCGCTTAATTCTCTAGCTTCTTTAATCTTGGTCAAAGACATAATTGTGTGCTTTCTCGTTAGCGAGCGGTATGACAGAAGACAGAATTGTCTCGCTTGGCTGAAGGTCGAAGGAAAGAAAAGTTATGAAAGCCAGATTTTAAAATGCTGTAGCCGTTTAAAATGCTGATTAATACAGACCTAATTCTACCTTCGCTCTTCGCTATGACTGGTCTTCTTCGCGAGTGATGAACTTGGTTTTAATTGGTAATTTGAAAGATGCCAAACGCATTGCTTCGCGGGCAGTTTCTTCACTTACGCCGCCAATTTCAAACATTACCCGGCCCGGTTTGACCACGGCAACCCAAAACTCTGGTGAGCCTTTACCAGAACCCATCCGGGTTTCTGCTGCGCGCTGGGTGACTGGTTTGTCGGGAAAAATGCGAATCCAGATTTTGCCGCCCCGGCGGATATAACGGGTCATGGCGCGCCGTCCGGCTTCTATTTGGCGGGAAGTAATCCAGGCGGGTTCGACTGCTTGGAGCGCGAAGTCGCCAAAGCTAACTGTGTTGCCGCGGGTGGCAACACCGCTCATTCGCCCGCGCTGTTGTTTGCGGAATTTGGTTCTTTTAGGGCTTAACATGGCGAAAGGGAGTTGGGTAATTGGTAATTGGTAATTGGTAATTGGTGATTGCTAATTGCTAATTGGTTTGGAACAACTGACAATTAACAAGTGACAACTAACAGTTAACAATTAGCTAGCCTTCGTTCGATCGATCTTCAAAGTTCTGGCGACGGCGCTTTTGTTTGGTGCGGGGCACTGCTGCATTTGGTGCAGCCTCTTGTTCCTGTCCGGGAATAATTTCGCCTTTGAAAACCCAAACTTTAATGCCCAGAATACCGTAGATGGTTTGAGCAGTGCAGTAGGAGTAGTCGATGTCAGCCCGCAGCGTGTGCAAGGGGACTCTTCCTTCGCGCGTCCATTCGGTACGGGCGATTTCTGCGCCGTTGAGGCGTCCGCTGACTTGAATTTTGATGCCTTGGATGCCGACTTTTTGGGCGCGGGTGATTGCTTGGCGGACTACTCGGCGGAAGGATACGCGCCGTTCTAGTTGCTGAGCGATGTATTCCGCGATCAGTGTGGCATCGGCGTCTACTCGCTGAACTTCGACGACGTTGATGCGGATTTGGCGGTTGCTACCGAGTTGCTGCTGCAAACCGACGCGCAAGGTTTCGATGCCTGCTCCGCCGCGGCCTACGACAACGCCTGGTCGGGCGGTGAAGACTTCTAGGTCGATTTGATCGGCTTTCCGCTCAATTTTGACCGAGGAAATCCCAGCATTGCTGAGGGTTTTACGAACGTACTTGCGAATTTTATAGTCTTCTTGCAAGAGTTCTGGATAGTTTTTGGGATCGGCAAACCAGCGAGAGCGGTGCTCTTGGGTAATGCCGAGGCGAAAACCAATTGGATGTATTTTTTGGCCCATAATAGTTGATGAGTTAATTGGTAATTGGTAATTGGTAATTGGTAATTGGTAATTGGTGATTACCCATTTTTTTCAACTTTAAGCTGTTTATTACCTCTTACGTTTTTCCCTGGTTTAGTTTTCTACGAGCGGAGCTACTACTACGGTAATGTGACAGGTTGGCTTGCGGATTTGGTAGGCGCGACCTTGAGCGCGGGGTCTAAAGCGTTTGAGGACTGGGCCTTGGTCTGCGTAAGCTTGAGACACTACTAGCTTGGATTTATCCAATCCTGCGTTGTGTTCGGCGTTTGCTACTGCCGATCGCAAAACTTTGACGATTGGTTCGCAGGCGCGGTAGGGCATGAATTCGAGTAAAATCAGCGCTTCTTGATAGCTTTTGCCACGAATTTGGTCGAGGACTCGGCGCACTTTGAAGGGGGATGTTCTGATGTAACGGGCGATCGCCTTAATTTCGGATGTGGTATCTATAGCCATTTCGATTTCGGTAATTGGTAATTGGTAATTGGGCAAAAGGTAATTGGTAATTGGTAATTTTTTTTTTCCGACTACCTATTACCTGTCACCTAATTCGGCTATCTTTTCGCCTTTTTATCACCACTTTTCGCGTGACCTCTAAAGGTGCGAGTGGGGGAAAATTCTCCAAGTTTGTGACCTACCATTTGGTCGGTGAGGTAGACGGGTACGTGCTGTCTGCCGTTGTGAACGGCGATCGTGTGACCTACCATTTGGGGCAGGATTGTGGAAGAGCGCGACCAAGTTTTAATTACTTGTTTTTGGCCCGCGGCGTTGAGTTTTTCGATTTTTGTCATCAGAGCATCTGCGACAAAAGGCCCTTTTTTTAGCGATCGAGACATGATTTTTTTAGTAATTCAGGAGTCATTAGTCAGAATTAAGCAGTCATTGGTCATCAGTCCTCAGTCATTAGTTAGCAGTTAATAACTAAGCACTGAAGACTGCTGACTGATGACTAGCTTTGTCTGCCGCCCTTGCCGCGCTTGGAAGCTTTGCGGCGACGCCGGACGATTAAAGCGTCGCTGCGCTTGTTTTTGCGTCGAGTTTTTGCACCCAATGCTGGTTTACCCCAAGGAGTGACAGGCCCCGGACGTCCGATGGGAGCTCTGCCTTCGCCACCGCCGTGCGGGTGGTCTACCGGGTTCATGACGCTACCGCGAACGGTGGGTCTGCGACCTTTCCAGCGGGTGCGACCGGCTTTACCCAGGCTGATGTTTCTGGCGTCGGTGTTGCCGACTTGACCGATGGTGGCGTAGCAGTCGGCGCGGACTTTGCGCTGTTCGCCGGATGGCAGCTTGAGGGTGACGTAGCTACCTTCTTTTGCCATTAGCTGAGCGCTGGAGCCGGCGGAGCGAACGATTTGTCCGCCTTTTCCGGGTACTAGCTCGACGTTGTGGATGCTGGTACCAAGGGGAATGTTCTTCAGGGGGAGGGCGTTGCCGATTTCGATCGGCGCGTCTGGGCCTGAGACAATTACTGTACCGACGTTTAAGTTGAGCGGGTGCAGGATGTACCGTTTTTCGCCGTCTTTGTAGAACAGGAGGGCGATGCGGGCGTTGCGATTGGGGTCATATTCGATCGCCTTGACGGTAGCGGGAATGCTGTGTTTGTCGCGGCGGAAGTCGATGTCTCTATAAAGCCGTTTGTGACCGCCTCCCCGGTGGCGACAGGTGATGACGCCTCGGTTGTTGCGGCCTTGTTTGGTGTGCTTGTTGCTGGTAAGAGACTTTTCTGGTTCTGATTTGGTAATTTCAGCAAAGTCCGAGACGGTTTGTTCTCGGGTGCTGGAGGTATAAGGTCGGTAAGAACGGATGCCCATAATCGATCTATTTTAGATTTTGGATTTTGGATTTTGGATTTGACGTTTATCGATTTTAGATTTTAGGTTGAAGATTGGCGATCTTTGGTTAACTTACGAGTTTTCTGGTTCGAGAATTTCCACCAGTTAACCGCAATTTAAAATCTAAAATCTAAAATCTAAAATCCAAAATCGTCTAGACTTCTGGGAATAGGAGTTTGCGGATCGAGTCTCCGTCGGTCAGAGTTACGGTTGCTCGCTTGTAACAAGGTTTAAAGCCGACGAATTTGCCAACTCGACGCTTTTTGCGCGGCGGGTTTTGGGTGTTGACGCCGATGACTTTGACCTTAAATAGTTCTTCGATTGCAGCTTTGATTTGAGGCTTCGTCGCTTTGGGGGCTACGTCGAATGTGAATTGATTTAATTCCATCATTCGGGTAGCTTTCTCGGTGAGAATCGGACGCTGGATCAAATCTGCGTAGTCGCGGGGGTCGATTTTACTCACCGTAAATCTCCTGAATTTTAGCTATGGCTGTAGATGTGACGATAATTTTGTCAGCCGCGAGAACGTCGTAAACATTCAGGGATGTTGCCAAGATGACGTTTACTAATTCGATGTTGCGTCCTGATAAGTAGACGTTTGGTTGCGGTTCTGGCAAGATTAACAGAACTTTTGTATCGGGTTCGATACCCCAGCGGGCGATCGCACTCAGCAATTCTTTGCTTTTCGGTCTCGGAAATTGCTCTGCAAATTCTTCAACCACAATGATGTCTTCGGTGCGACTTTGGAATGCTGTCCGCAAAGCGAGACGGCGTTCCTTTTTGTTCATTTTGACTTCAAAGTCTCTCGGTTTTGGCCCGAAGATGACACCGCCGCCCCGCCACAGCGGAGAACGGATAGAACCTGCTCTGGCTCGGCCGGTGCCTTTTTGACGCCAGGGTTTGCGGCCACCGCCTCTGACTTCCGATCGAGTTTTGGTGCAAGCATTTCCTTGACGAGCGTTATTCAGTTGCCGCGTCAATGCTCTGTGAACGATGTGAGACGCATTTTCTTCTTTGGCTACGCGCAGTTCTAAAGTTGTTTCCCCAACTTCTTCGCCTTGCCAATTTCGCACTACACAGTTAACCATATCTTTTGTCCTTTGTCTGTTGTTAGTTGTCTGTTGATTAGTTGTCTGTTGTCTGTTGTCTGTCGTCTGTTGTCTGTTCTCAGGTCTTAGTTTTCAGCTCTTAGTTTTCAGCTTTTAGTTCTTAGTTATTGCTTGCTACTAACGGCCAACCACTATCTACTGACTGCTGACTACTGACTACTGACTACTGACTAACGTCCTACTTTTTTCTCAGGCACAACATTGACTAAGGCGCCAGCTTTGCCGGGAACTGCTCCCTTAATTAGCAGTAAATTCTGCTCTGTATCCACCCGGACAATTGTTAGTTTGCGGACGGTGACTTGAACGTTGCCCATACGTCCTGCCATTCTTTTACCGGGATAAACGCGACCAGGAGTAGTTCCAGGTCCGATCGATCCAGGCTCGCGGTGGTTCTTGGAACCGTGAGACATGGGGCCTCGTTTAAAGTTGTGGCGCTTTTGAAAACCTGCAAAACCTTTACCGATGCTTGTACCGATGACATCTACTATTTGTCCCGGTGTAAAGGTATCTGCTTTTAGTTGTTGACCTAATTCAAATGAACTGGTGTCTTCCAATCGGTATTCCTGCAAGTGGCGCAGTGGATTCGCCCCCGACTTGGCAAGGTGTCCTAGTTCTGGCTTGTTGAGAGCCTTTGGTTTGACTTCGTTGTATCCAACTTGAACGGCACCGTAGCCGTCAGTTTGTTTTGTTTTGATTTGAGTTACTGTACAAGGCCCTGCTTGTATGACGGTGACGGGGATGGCTCTCCCTTCGGCGTCAAACACTTGAGTCATGCCTAGTTTAGTGCCAAGAATGCCTACAGACACGGATTTTCTTCCTTTTATTTACGCAAGAGGTTTCGGATTGCGAAGTTTTCGTCAATCCGCTTGCTCTTGTGCAGAAACATTTATTTCAGTGTTCCTGCAATTAACTGTTATCAACCAACAGCCTTCCTCGGTGTTTAAAATTTGAGTTTTAAATTTGGGAGCGAGCTTGTGGAAGTCTTGCAAGGGTTGAGATTCGCGGCTTTTTACCTGCTAGATCTCCGAGTTTTGTCTCGGTCTTGCTTGTTTGCGCCAGGACTTGAGCAGCAAACTACTCAGTATCCTTTACGGCGACAATTCACAATAGTACATGAAGTGTTTGGCGTTTGTCAAGGCCCGGATGAGAATTTTTCGGCTCAACTTTAGCATTTATAATATTTCCAGCTCGCAAGCAGCGATCGACCAAATTTTGATACAGCAGGAAACACAAATTTATGGGACTGATTACGACGGGATCTGATCTAATTCGGGATTTGGAAAAGTCGGGGTCGCTGGCCCTGTACGTTCCTTTAGAGGGAGGATTTGAGGGGCGCTACCTCCGCAGGCTGAGGGCTGCGGGCTACGGTGGGTACACGATTTCGGCGCGGGGTTTGGGTGATTTGGCGATGTATTTGACCGGGGTTCACGGCGTGCGGCCGCCGCATTTGGGCAAAAAAACTACTGGAAATGAAGGGGCTGTGGGTTATACGTACTTCGTGCCGCCGCTGTTGCAAACTCAATTAGACAATTTGCCGCCGAAAGCAAAAGGACTGGTGCTGTGGATTATTGAAGGGCAGATTTTGTCGAGTCAGGAGATTGAGTATTTGACTGTTTTGCCGACGTTAGAACCGCGAGTTAAAATAGCAGTTGAGATGGGGGGCGATCGAGCTTTTAGCTGGAAGCCACTTAAAGATGCTTTAGTTGCAGCTTAAATTCCGGTATTTGCGATCGCAAATCAACTAAAAAACGCAGCGAGCAACTAAAGCTCAACAGCTTCTGCTCGCTGGTTTTGATATTTTTGGAACTTAATTAACAGGAAAAATCTTATGCTTCAGAACCGCGATTATACCATAATTATTGACAAAAGCGGCAGTATGTACACAAAAGACCAGATAGGCGGTAAAAGTCGGTGGGCGCTCATGCAAGAATCGACGATCGCATTGGCGAATAAATGCGAAGAACTCGATCCTGATGGCATAACAGTTTATGTGTTTTCCGGTCGCTTCAAGCGATATGACAACGTAACAGCAGCTAAAGTCGTGCAAATTTTCCAAGAAAACGAACCTTCGGGGACTACGAATTTAGCTGCTGTTCTGCAAGACGCCCTGAACAGTTATTTTCAGCGCAAAGCATCCGGTAAGGCCAAGCTAAATGGGGAAACAATATTAGTGGTGACGGACGGGGAACCGGACGATCGCAAAGAAGTGATGAAAACCATTATAGAGGCTTCGCGGAAGCTCGATCGAGATGAAGAGCTGGCGATTTCTTTCATTCAAGTAGGGAATGCGCCGGAAGCTACTAAGTTTCTCAAAATATTGGATGACGAACTGCAAAGCGCCGGGGCTAAATTCGATATCGTTGATACTGTGACGATGGATGATATTGAAGGAATGACCCTGACAGAGGTATTGCTGAATGCAATAACTGATTGAGGAGGCGCGCGTCACGCGATTATATTTGTGCCAATTAGCCCAGCAGCATTTTTTAAGGGGTTTAAGTTATGGAATCTATCGATCGCCTGTTAGGTGAACTTAAGGCAGAGTATCAAGCATCTCAAAAAAATGCTGAGTTGAAAACTCAGGCGCCGGTGCCAGCACAAGCGCCTTTGCCACAAGCTGCAGTGCCGTCAAATCAAACATTTAAAACATCAGATATAAATTTGTATGCTGGTTCTTTGGATAAGGATTTAGCTCAAATTAAGGCTGAGTACGAAGCGCAAAATCAAGCTCAGGAAGCAGTTTCACAGCAACCGCTTAAGGCTGAGCACGAAGCACAAAATCAAGCTCAGGCAGTGGCTTCACTGGAACCGCAGCCAGCAGAAAAAGTGGCGGGGCAGCAGTTGGACGTACAAACGCACAGACAGAAAGTTAGGCAAGCTCAGGTTTGGCTGAAAAAGTTGGATAAAAATTCCGATGAGGGATATTGGTTCGATCAGTTTGCTTTTAAGTATTCTTCGAGGATAGATGCGGCGATCGACTATTTGCAAGCTGTGAATGAGTTTGATTGATTCAACTACACGGTATTCACAATTTCTAATGCCGTTTTTTGGTTAATTGCCATCTCTATTTTTTGTAAGGACACGGCAGTGCTGTGTCTTTGCAAAGGGTAAAATAAATATCATATCATGTCTGATCGAGCGATTAAAAGGGCGGGTTTTTGAGATTGTCAATTATTGGCAGATATTTTTGGTGAACCCGCCCCTACCGTATTAGGGACCGGACATAATATCCTGTGTATCACGCGGGATTTAGGATACGGCACTGCCGTATCCCAACAAATTACCACCAAATAAATATCATTTATAGGAACACAGCACATTTATTTCCTGTGGCTGCCACAACCACGTGGAGGATTGATCCTATACTAAATTTTTGGACACAGATGTAGGATTCAACAAAAACAAAGCCGCCTTTTTTGCTGTATCTTCAGATAGCTGAATTTGTTTTAACTCAACAATACCTTCACTGATAAAAGTATCTCTCAAAGCAGCTTTTTCTCCACTGTTAAAACTCGTTTCGTAAAACACTTCTCTAATGCCCGCCGCAATGACTAATTTCAAACAATAGATGCAGGGTTCTAAGGTGACGTAAATACTAGCCCCAGCAGTAGATATACCGTGTTTAGCAGCTTTGGCGATCGCATTTGCTTCCGCATGAACCGCCCTTGAGGGCAAAGTTTTGCTGGCGTCGCAACTACTCAAACCAGGATAGCAGAAGCCTTGAGTTGTACAGTGTGCCGAACCTGACGGCGAACCGTTGTAACCGGTTGCTAAAACTTGCCTGTTTTTAGTTATCACCGCGCCTACAGGAAAAGCCAGACAAGTCGATCGAGTAGCGGCCAATTTTGCCAACATTAAGAAGTATTCGTCCCAAGTCGGTCTTTCTTCTTCTAAATTCATCGTCTATCCTGGATGTATTGCTTGCTCGTTTTCAGACACTCGGCCGCCTTTTGCAATTCTATTCCCAAATAACCAATATGCTCGCCTTTGATGGCAGGGGAAGCCGCACAAATTTCTCGCACTAACTTGAGAGGGTTTGTTCCAGAATAACAGGTGACAACTTCGCCGCTGCCGGGAGTGGTTTGCGTGACAACTATTTGATTGTCGGCTACTTCAACTAAAAAATTGCCTGCTGCATCGAAAAAGTCTCTATCTTCGCAGATTTTAGCATATTGGGTTTGAATAAGTCGATCGGCATTTTCAAAGGTATCGTCATACAAGTGAGCCGATTGACTCAGCGTTACCAACGGGCCCATCGTCAAATTATAATCGGAACGCCTCGCAATTTCATCTCGAATGTGCTGCTGCAAAGCCCGCAAACCCATTGCATTGGCCGGCCAAGCCGCAAACATATCGTTACTGCGGAGAGTTGCAGTTAGCGATATTTCCTCATCCACAACTCGCACCCAAATGTGATTTAAACAAGGACTGCCACTGTGCTGGTGGTCGGAGGAACCGTCAGGTCTTCTGTTGATATTTCCGCCTGCATCCCACAAACTAATTACAGCACTTGCCGCGTCAATTTCCTTAATTAGTTTGGCAATAACTTCTTCGATTTGATCGCGTCCAAACCACGACCGCATCCGCTGTGCGTAAGTATATTTAATGCCTTCGTTATAGGGGGCATCTTCCAGCATTTGCGGTTTGTACTGTTCGAGGAAATCACGGTCTATTGGTAAGTAATTTGGTTCAGGGAAATAGAACTCCGCAGGTTCATCTGTAATCACTGCCATTAAGTCGATTAATTCTTGCCACTGTCCGTCGTAACCAGTCGGCCGTAAGGTGCCAGTGGTCTTAATTCGGTGGATGATTTTTACCCAAGTTTCGGCGATAGTTTTGCCTTCGATTCTGTGTCCGTATTTCTGACCGGGGAGTACAGTCGGGACGATTTCGACTAGCGGAAAAGTTACGGGTTCTCCCCAAGGTTCAACAGATTCTTTTTGGGAAAAAGACTTGACACAGCTCACAGTTTCTGCTATATATTTGGCTTCTTTCCATTCTATTGAATGACGCAATAGTTCTAAGGCTTCTGCTGCTATTTCAATATCAATGTAGCCAAATATTGAAGATTTAATTAGCCAGCAATCTCTGCCAGTATCGCTTTTGCCGGCTTCAAATCCGTTACGAAAAAAGTCGAGCAAGCACGCGGCAGCACCGGAGTTGCTGTCTTCTTTAGTAGCGTTGAGAATTACTAAAAAGCGGACGTGGGGATTGCACAGCAAGTTTCTAATTAAGAAGTTGATGCCGCGAGTAGGAGAGTATAGTTGTCCGATGACAGCAAACTCGTTGGGTTGTAATTTTTTGCCGATCGCACTTTTTACTGTCCAGCCACTGACAATGGCTGTTTGCCCCGTTCCGTTAGAGTCGATAGGAGCGTTACCACTCCTACCTCTCCTTCAGAGCCGGACGTGAGACTTTCACCTCATCCGGCTCCTTGATAATTCCATCCTTGTTATGGATACGATTCAAAACGGGTTACTGTCATAGTTCTTTTGGAGGCAACTATCGTTCGCCGTCTTTGTGTCGTGGCAATGTCTATGTAAAAGTTGAAGATTATCATAGGTGTTTTTTCCACCACTCGAAATCGGATTAACATGATCAACTTCTACAATATCCGTACTGGTAAAGTACGAACCACAGTGTGAACAGATACCCTTTTGTTTCTTGATTAAAGATGCAACTCTTTTAGGTGTATCTGGGCTTTCGCCACGTCGCTTACTCCAGTAAATCCAGTCTCCATCAAACGGACTAGCAACACCCTTGACTTTTGTATGCCTGACGATTGGCGTATTTGCATGGGTGAGTAATTCCAATCCATTCTCGGTACTGAAACACCAATTACGGTCGCCTGACTTTCGCCAATATTTCTCGATATTGATGTTCCCTTTTCCCCTGGTTTTTGCCCAAGCTCTTAATTTTTCCCATGTTAGATGGTCAACTTTTGAGAAGGTATCCTTACTAACGACTGTGGAGTAATAGTTTGACCATCCCCCGACGATTGGATTCAGCTTGCTAATCAGGGCTGCTTGGGGGGCAGTTTTATGGGTGTCTATTACTTCGGCAATCTTGGTTAGATGTAGCTTTACCTTGGCTTTTGAAGGGGTGATTAGTGTTTTAAAACCTAACGGGATTCCGTTTGAACTATTGGCGCTACGGTAGTTTCCTACTTTGTGCTGCTGTACATGGAATCCTAGAAACTCAAACCCAACATTACCGTTAATTTCAATAAGGGTGTGGGTTAATTTTGTTTTGGTTGGTTTTAATTCCAATCCCATATCATTCAACCACTCTGCTATGATCTCTTGACATTTCTTGATTACGTTTAAATCCTCATGGATTATCACAAAATCATCAGCGTAACGGATTAGGCTAAGGGCGAAGCGATTTCTCGTTTTATCCCCTTTCCATGTCTCTGCGTACTGTTTCACTCTTTCTTCCATACCATGTAAGGCAATATTTGCAAGTAAAGGTGAGATCACCCCGCCTTGTGGTGTACCATCATTGGTAGGGAATAAAGAACCCTGGTCACAGTACCCTGCCTTGAGCCAAGCTTTCAGTTGTCGGTTTAAGGTAGGGTATGTATTTATTTTTGAGATCAATGCTTCATGGTTTATACGGTCAAAGCATTTAGCTATATCAGCATCTAGCACATATTTGGCTTTTTGGTTGATACAGTTGTATATTGCTCCAATCGCATCGTGACAGGAACGCCCTGGTCTAAAACCATAACTGTTAGGCTCAAATTTTGCCTCCCATTCAGGTTCTAACGCTAGCTTAACTAGGGCTTGCAAAGCGCGGTCGTTGATTGTGGGTATTCCTAATGGTCTAGTTTCAGTCGTTCCAAGCTTGGGAATGTTTACCCTACGAGTGGGTTTTGCCTTACCTGTTAGCTTCAACTTTCCTGCCAGGTTACTACGTTGCTTTGGGGTCAACGATTTAACGCCATCCACGCCAGCCGTATTTTTGCCCTGGTTGTCTTGTGTTACCCTACGAACTGCGATACATTTTGCAGACCAAGACCTAATCAGGGTCTTCTGAAGTTTGCGAACTGCTTTAACATCACCACGTTCACTCGCTTGGAATATTCTCTTTTGCAACTTAAAAGTTACCCTTTCTAGCTTGCGCCAATTCAGGTCTTTCCACTCCACCGTCTGATTGTTCAGCGTATTAGATTTATTCATTGCTAATTGTTTTATTCCTTTGGAATTACCGTGTATCCGTCAGCATATCCTTACCATTACAGCAAGGCATTCGCTTCTGATACAATCCCGCCCCCAACTATCATTCGTTAGCTACTTACTGGTTATCGACCTTTCCCAGAGATAATTAGGGGTTACTTCGTTCCGATTACACATTGATTGAGTCTTTAGCGTGATACTGTCCACCGGGATTACGGGCAGTGCTTATAAGTCAGATTTGCAGCTACTTATGCCCTATCCTTGCCTTTTGGCTTGGTGTTAATCAGTCTTTACCGCGTTTTTCAACGGTTTTATCCATGATTTAGCCATTACACCATTTCAATTAACGATGGTTCAAACGCATCTTTGCTTTCGCTACGCATGGACTCTTGCTCGACAGTTACCGGGTTCGGCTCCTAGTAGTTCTGCCTTTTATCCCCGCTTTAGTCTAATGGTTGCTACCCAATAAACTAGGGGATATGCTTTCACCGCTGCACTTGCGGGATAGGACTTGACTCACAGAGTCTCACCTACAAATGTAACCAGTTATCACCAGTCTCATCAACTGGGCTAACCTTCCCATAAGCTTTTTAGCTTATTTTAGGTTAAACGAATCGCACGCAAATTAATTGATTTGGTTTGTATAGGGGTTTGTACTCAAATTCATTGACGAGATTTGTGGCTGTCATGGTTTACCGTTTTTTGCACCGCGTACTACTATATCAATAGTTTGGAGGGTTTGAAGAGGCGATTAATCATGTTTCTGCTGCCCCTGCAACGATTTGTTATACTGCGTCAACGCAGATCCTTGCCTGAATGTCTTTTACAGCGATCGCCTTCAGCGGAATTGAAATCACAAACTCTGTACCTTCACCTAAAGTTGAGTTAACTTCTAGAGTTCCAGAGTGTTTCTCGACTACGATTTGACGAGCGATCGCCAATCCCAGCCCTGTTCCTTGCCCCACGCCTTTGGTGGTAAACAGATGCTCAAAGATTTTTGGCTTCACCGCATCCGTCATGCCAATCCCATTATCCTGAATTCGGATCACTGCCTGAGATTCCGACAAGTGGGTTTTGACAGTAATCTGGTTGGGGTTGGCTTTGATATGAGCAAAACTGCGTCCTTTATTTGATTCCTCAAGGGCATCGATCGCATTTGCCAGCACATTCATAAATACCTGATTCAACTGTCCGGCAAAGCATTCTACCTGTGGCAGATCGCCATAGTCTGTGATGACTGCAATTTCCGGGCGACATTCGTTGGCTTTGAGGCGATGCTTGAGAATCAAGATTGTGCTGTCAAGCCCGTCGTGGATATTGTAAGGAATGGGGCGATCGCAATCCGAACGCGAGAAGGTTCTTAAACTGGTGCTGATTGTGTGAATGCGATCGACTCCTTCTTGCATCGAATCAATTAACTTGGGTAAATCCTCTTGTAAGTATTCCAAGTCTATTTCCTCCAGGAACTCCTGTAGCGTGGCACTTGGATAAGGGAGTTCTTTTTGGTAGAGAGCGATAACTTGAAAGAGGTCTTTTATACAATCCTGAGCGGGTTTCAGATTACCAGCAATAAAGCCAAGCGGGTTATTAATTTCGTGCGCGACACCCGCCACTAAATTGCCCAAAGCAGACATTTTTTCGGTGTGGACTAACTGAAGCTGAGACTGTTGCAGTTGTGTGAGTGCTGCTTCTAAATCAGCGGTTTTCTCAGCTACACGCTGTTCGAGATTTTTAGTTAACTGCCGTAGCTGCAAATGAGTTTTTACCCGTGCTAGCACCTCCTGTTCTTGAAAGGGTTTGGTGATGTAGTCCACAGCACCCAGGACAAATCCTTTCACCTTACTATCGGCATCGGAGAGAGCGGTCATAAAAATGATGGGAATACTTGCGGTTTTCGGATCTGCCTTCAGACGCTTGCAGGTTTCAAAGCCGTCAATTCCTGGCATTTGAACATCGAGTAAGATCAGATCCGGAGGATAAGCTTGGACTCGCTTAAGAGCGCGATCGCCATTGATTGCGGTTGCTACTTCGTACCCCGCATCACTTAAAGTTTCACAAACTACTTCTAAGTTTGCAGGGGTATCATCCACTACCAGAATTAATTCAGGACTAGACATCGGCTTTCTTCTCTGTGAGATGTTGTTGTAGCAACTCTTCAATCTCTTCGGCTTTAAATTGCTTGGCCAACTGAAGAATTTTTGAGGCAAAATTAGCGTAGCGAGGGTTAGATTGAGCAATATGCTCTGTGTGCGATCGTAGCCGTTTTAAGTTGCCTTGTTGTGCCAATTCTAGTAACTTTTTTAAGTCTACCGCAGAAGGAATAATCATCCCTTCTGGGTTCTCTAATGCAGTGGTTGGAGTGGATGGTTCAGACTCGTTGGAGCCTGTCATTTCATATTTCCATTTTAATTCCAAATGAGTGGCTAAGAGGTTAAATAATTCACTGACTTCCACTGGCTTTGCCAGGAAATCATTTCCCCCTGCATCTAAACTCATCTGTCGATAGGCTTGTGATACTGATGCAGAAGAGACTACGATCTTCTGGTGTTGCAAATCCTTTGCACTCCGAATTTGTTTGAGCAGTTCAAAGCCGTCCATGACTGGCATTGCCAAGTCTGTAATCACTAAGTCAGGTTGAGACTGTCGTATTTTTTCCAATCCTGCTTGTCCATTTTCTGCCTCACTAAGTTGGAATCCTAGCGGCTCTAACAAGTTGACCAGAACGGCTCGGTTTTCCCAACGATCGTCTACTACAAGTATGCTGCGTCGTTGTCCTTCGTAACCAATAATTTGTTTTCCTGTTGTGAAGGAGTTTTGCTGTACCCAATCGGTGGCGATCGCCAGTTCCACCTCAAAAAAGAACTCACTCCCGACTCCGGGTTGGCTGTTAACTTGGATTTGTCCGTTCATAAGTTGGACAATTCTTTGGCTAATTGCCAGTCCTAAACCGGTGCCCTCGGCTTGGCGCTGGCGATCGCCCACTTGTTCAAAAGCCTGAAAAATTTTCTCCAAATGATTGGGCGCAATTCCTACACCCGTATCCTCAACTTGAAATTTGAAAGCAGGAGTGGATGGATTGGGAGGATTCTCAACTACGGCAACCTTGAGCGTGACAGAACCTTTGTCGGTGAATTTAATCGCATTTCCCACCAAGTTGAGTAACACCTGACGCAGCCGTTTTTCATCGGCAAAAATCCCTTCAGGCAAATGTGGATCGGGCTCGTAAACGAAGCCAATGTTTTTTTGGTCGGCACGAATGCGGCAGATTTCAGCGACACCTTGGAGGAATGAGGGAAAGTGAATCGCTTGAAGTGCGAGTTCTAATTTACCGGCTTCAATTTTGGACAAGTCCAACACATCGTTAATCAGCGTCAGCAAATGAGAACCACACTGGTGAATGATTTCTACCCCATGACGTTCTTTCGCTGGCAATGCGCTGCTGCGGTTGAGGATTTGAGCATAGCCCAAAATACCGTTGAGGGGAGTGCGGAGTTCGTGGCTCATGTTGGCAAGAAATTCGCTTTTTGCTTGGTTTGCGCCATCGGCTACCAGTTTTGCTTCTTTCAGTTCTGCGGTGCGTTCCTCAACACGGCTTTCCAGTTCGATAAAGGAGGCTTTGAGTTGACTCGCCATCTGATTAAAGGAATCTGCCAGCGATTCTAATTCACTAATGCCTTGCACCTGAAGTGTTTGATCCAACTGTCCCGAACTAATTGCCTGACTGGCTTTTTGTAGCTGCAAAATCGGTTTGGTAATCCAACTCGAAGTAAAAAGACCCAGTATAGTCGTCACCACCAAAGCCCCTAGACACAGCAAAATTGTGGTGCGAGTATTGGCATTGATTTGTGCCATGAAATCTGATTCAGGCACTACAACGACGCTGAACCAATCGATACCTCGTTCGTCTCGAATGGCGGAAACCTGCACGAACTGCCGTTGGTTGGCCAGCATAAAATCAAGCTGTTGATTCTGTGCAATAGCGTTGAAGTTGCCAAATCGATCGAGGATGGCTTGCGCGGTGGTACGAATTACAAGATTTTCAGACTTGACGGCAGGAATTTGTTGCAACTCCTCATTTTTAAGATCCAGAATGTAAGGCTGTTTGATCATGGAACTGGCAATCAGATTGCCCGATCGATCTACGATAAACGTTTGTCCCGTTTGACCCACCTTCAACTCGCTCAGAAAACGATGAATCTTGTCCAGCCGAAAGGTGCTTTTTTGCACCCCTAGTAACGTTCCATCGCGATTGTAAATCGGCTGGGATAGAGCCAGCGTAGCCGATTGATACGAACTGCTGACGTAGGGCACAGATGTCCAGGCTGATTTTCCAGCTTTCTGTACAACTTGATACCAGGGTCGAGTCCGAGGGTCAAACTCTGCCTGAGTTTTGAGCAGTGCGACTCGTTGACCTCGATCGTCAAGTTTGTAGAATTGGCGTTGAGGTAGACGCGCTTTGTCACTGAGGCGAGAAACGATGCCGTCATTGATTGTTGTCTCTAGGGCAATATTCATTCCATCCTCTAAACCAATTTGCACGTCTTCGAGGGTATTTTGGCTGACTAACCGCCACAAAGTTCGTTCCAGTTTGGTGAAATCTGTTAAATCAAGCTGACTCTCTTGGGCGGCAGCTACGATCACTTGTCCGGCAATATAAGGTTTTTCCACATAGTTTAGAACTTGCAGGTTGAGGCGATAGCTCATCTCTTGTCGTAACTGACTGGCAACTTCATTGACTGCCTTCTGTCCATTTCTCAGAGAAATATATCCCGTTAATCCAACTGCTGCAAAGATTTGTACAACAAACGGGACAATCAAGAGCGATCGCAGGGAAAGTTTGCGCTTAAGTTTAAATAGATTCAGGGATGAGTTTGGCAGAGACATGGTAGTAGCTTCTCTATAAAATAGACTTTGAGGAATTGCTAGCTTGATATTCAATCCACCTTGGTAAAGCTTTCAAGGCGCTTAAATTCCTGCCTAGACACCGACGCTAACAATTAATGTCGTACCTCCAACCAGCAGTCGCATTAGCAAGCTGCAAGTGGTTTTCTCTTTCTCACGCAACTGCAACAATCGCCCTCGTTGGTTGATGTGCCGTTGGTTGCTGGAGTGGCTGGGAGACTGCGATCAGCGGGCGATCTGTTAGCCGAGTGTTTTTTTAGTAAATCGGGCGATCGTTCTGGCTCAAATTTAAAGGCGATCGCACTCCACCAACAATCTCTCAACCTCATTCCAATGGAAGACTACCGTTTACAGAAAATCCCAAAGAAAGCCCTGGGCTTTTAGTCGTGGGATGAATCTGCTTACCCTTTAGGGTCAGTCCTTTTCAGTCTATGCCGCAGTCCCCTAATTAGATGTTAACTGTATCAATACTTCAAAGTTACCTGTAGGTCGATCTTAAACTCGATTTGATCGTTCCCACATTCTCATTAAACCCAGTCTTAAGCTAAAGTTTCTCACCGTGAGTTTCTCTTTTTAGGATTTTAATAAATTAGTTTAACAAATACCTCAAGCCAACAATTCACTCACAGCTACGCTAAAACCTGCAAGCACACTTTGAGTGTTAACAACTTCATCCGTATTAAACAACCGCCAGCGTTGCCCTGCATTGACAAATATTAATCTAGCTTCAGGAAACAACAACCAAACTTCTAAACATCCCGATTCCAAATATTCCTGAGCTTTCGCAAATAACTCTTCGCCGCTATCTTCCGGAGAAGCAACTTCCGCTATCAAAGGAAAACTTTGGGAAAATGCTGTAAAATTGCCTGATTCTGGCAGCAGTTCAGGAGTAATGTAAGCAACATCGGGACGGCGACCCTGTTTGTTAGTGCGGCAAAGTATTTCGGTGAGAACTTCTCCTCCCTGTCCGCTGGAGTCTTTGTAATTTCCCCAGTAACGGGCTAATTTAGATTGAGCTAGACTGTGCTTGAATGTCATTCCTGTTTTCTCCACTAAGTTGCCGTCAACCCATTCCATTCTATCAGCAGGTCTGACTAAAAAATCTGCCAGAGATATGACTTTTTTAGGCTCAGATTCTGGCGGAATTTCTGGTATGTTTTCTAATTTTTGCGGTAATTCTGGCTCGGAGTTTTGGTCGGGATTTTTTGGTATAATTATAGTAGCTGTCATGCTCGCAACCTCGGTTTAACGATTATAAATTTACAAGCGATCGCTCTCGATCGCATTCGATGACATGATTGAAATTGGTAGATTTTGTCTTTTCAACTTAGCCGGACAATTTATATATCATAGCAATTCAGAAAGGTGACTTTCATGATTCTCTCAAACCGTTTTTCAGAAGCCCTCACCTATGCCGCCGAATTGCACGCTACCCAAGTTCGCAAAGGTTCCGGCGTGCCCTACATTGCCCATTTGTTGGGCACTGCTAGTATAGCTTTAGAATATGGGGCCAATGAAGATGAGGCGATCGCAGCTTTGCTTCATGATGCGATCGAAGATCAAGGCGGCGCCACCACCCGCGAAGCCATCCGCCGCCGCTTTGGCGATACCGTCAATCGATTTTAGATTTTAGATTTTAGATTTTAGATTGAAGAATTGACCCCACCGATAAATTCGGGGGGCAAGTTTCATCAGATACAGGTTTTTTATTTCTGGACGGATGAATCACGTGGCGGGTATCCTGGATGCTTTCGGTCACAGCGATTGTAGACGGCTGTACCGACAGTGACGCGACGCCGAAACCCCCTTGGCGTCAGCGAAAACAAGCTTATATCGATCGCATTTCTACGGCTTCTGCCTCGGTCAGATTAGTCTCGGCTGCTGATAAACTTTATAATGCTCGATCGATCCTGAAAGATTCCCGTCAATTAGGAGATACTGTTTGGGAACGCTTCAAAGGCGGCAAAGAGGGTTCTCTCTGGTATTATCGTTCTTTAGTAGAAGCATTCCGCAAAGCTGAGTTAACGCCTATAGTTGAAGAATTAGACCGCACAGTTTTAGAATTGGAACAGTTTTCTGAACGCTGAAAGATGAAGGTAAAAAGCACTAATTATCAATTACCAATTACAATTAAAAAATGGCAAATGTTCGCTTAGAAAATATTACCCGACGCTACCAAAACGTCACCGCGATCGAAAACATCAGCTTCAAAATCCCGGACGGGGAATTTTGGGTATTAGTCGGGCCCTCCGGCTGCGGGAAATCCACAATTATGCGGACAATTGCAGGTTTAGAAACCGCTACTTCCGGCAATCTTTACATCGGAGATAATTTAGTTAACAACATTCCGGCGAGACAGCGGGATGTAGCAATGGTGTTTCAAAATTACGCGCTTTATCCGCACATGACTGTCGCAGAAAACTTGGCATTTGGATTGCGGATGCGGAATGTTGACCCGACTAAAATTCAAGAACGAGTCGAAACAGTAGCCCGATCGCTCTCGATCGACCATCTCCTCAAACGTAAGCCCAAACAGCTATCAGGCGGACAGCAGCAGCGGGTAGCACTGGGAAGGGCGATCGCCCGCGAACCGAAAGTATTCCTTTTAGATGAACCGCTTTCTAACCTCGATGCTCAACTGCGAGATGACACTAGAGCCGAGCTTAAACAACTGCATCAACGGCTGGGAATTACCACAATTTACGTCACCCACGACCAAGTGGAAGCGATGACTTTAGCGGATAAGATTGTAGTCTTAAATGGGGGAAAAATTCAACAAATTGGAGACCCGCAAAGCATTTATGCGAAACCAGCTAACCGCATGGTTGCAACATTTTTAGGCAATCCCGCCATGAACATTTTGCCGGCCATTTATACTAACGAATCCTTTCAAATAGGAGAGCAAGCTTTAGCCTGTCCGCCCTCGATTCAGAAAAAATTGCAGGCGAGAGAAGGACAAGGATTTGATTTGGGTATCCGTCCAGAAAATATAGAAATCTTTACGCCACAAACAGTAGAAGATGATGATGATTTGAAAACCGATGTTTGGGCTTTAGAAAAAGTTCCCCTCGATGTAGAGGTAAAAGTAGTGGAACCTCTGGGGCGAGAAACTTTAATTCGGGCGAGTTTGCCTTCGGGGAGCGCTGAAACTACTGTACAGGTGCAAGTACCTGCGAGTGTTCGCTTGCGATCGGGCGATCGGCTGACGGTACAGCTTGACTTCGATCGACTATTTATATTTGACCCTTCCACCGGTGAAGCGCTGTATCCTTAACGGGCTTGAACAGGACTTACGCACGGGTAATCAGCCACCGCAATACGCTTGGGTTAACACTGTTAATTCCGGGCGAGATCCCCCTAAATCCCCCTTAAGAAGGGGAGTAGGGGTTGACTTTGAACAACTTCTTGTCCCCCCCTTCGTAGGGGCGGTGCCAAGAGTGCCCGCCCTCTTGGCTAGGGGGGATCAGTCTTATCTGAACCGTATTGAATCAGCCACCGGGGTTTTTTTAGTCGCCGTGCCTAAGTCCTCTTCAATCTAAAATCTAAAATCTAAAATCTAAAATAGACTGAGCCTTCCAGTGGGAAAGTCTCGATTCGTAGTTACAAAAATTTACACTTGACATTTATTAATTTACCAAGTAATGATACGATTAGTATTGGCACAACGACAAAACGTCCCCCCAAAAGCTGATATTTCCTGAATCGGGGCGATCGCGACCCACAACGCCAGCATCTTCGCGCTAAGAAGCGGCTTTACGCCCTCACTTGGGAGCAACTGGCGAACCCAAAACTCAGAAAAACGTTCTAGCGGCATTTTTAGATGAATCCCGACAACCTGCCTCAAATGCTGCAAACAGGATTTCACCTAACTTTAGGTGCAACTTCCTTTTTAATTGAGACATTGCAAGATCCCCTGAAGCGAGAAGAAAATCTTGACAAACTGAAGTCAGATTTTGGCCAGCTAGCCGATGATCTGCTGGAAAAAGGAGAAATGACTGAGCGAGAAGCCCGGAATTTTGTAGATACTATTTTCTCTCAACCGGGCGATCGGGAGAATGCAGACAGCGAATCTGTCTCGTCCAAGCAATCAGATGCAGCGACTGATGCTCCTCCCGAGTCGGTTGTACAGCCTAACGTAAAGCTAGAGATTCAAGAATTAACAGCACACATGGCAGCGCTCAGAGCCGAGTTGGAAAATTTGCGCGCCGAAAATTCCTAGTATTAAAGAATCAAGAGTCTTTAACACAGCCGGAGTTTACTTGCCAACTTAATTTAAGAGAACCAAACTTTAGTCATTTTCCCATTTTTCAGAACCGATCAGGTCGGCGATGCGATCGCGCAGCAAGAAGTCGCATTTTTCTAATTCGCACTCTACACAAGCCCATTCCCGGGGGGGAATGAATTGGCACAGCGTGTAGATAGGCTGTTGGCGGCTCAGCACGCCCTCGTGGACGAGGTGACGCGCTTCATCTTGGATCACATCTAAAGAGTATTGGATTTGGGGAATAGTGGAGTGAATCATAATGCGCCCTCAATGTTTTACTAAAAAAATTTATGGCCCTGGTAATAATATAGTCCAAACTTACGAATATGGAAGTTAAATTTTGTCCGTATACAGCTATACAATTCACTGCCGTCAATTTAAAAAAATTATAGGAACGATCAGTAAGTGATGGGATCTGTCTTAGGATGTGGAGAAGCAGCACATTTTCCCCACAAGCAGGCGGATCTGCTGGAAAGCTCTATTGAGAACTTAGGAACCCGCGTCCAATTCCCGGTTTCTGGATACTTCGCCACCAAAGGCAGAATTTCTCGCGAGAAACCGGGTTGATGAATTTCACTCCTAACGCAGCAAGCAACAAAGGAAAGATTCCGAAGTCGGGCAACTCAAGCATTGCCCTTTGCGTCAATGCCGAATAGCACTTCTAGAACGATAGATTGCGCTGCCGGCATCTGCCCAAAACAAAATACATAGGGAATACTCGGAGGCAAGTGTGGCAAAAATTGCTCTAAAACGTAGGGACTGCCGTAAATTAACACGGCTTGCAGTTCTCCCGTTTTTAATAATTTCTTAAACCAATCTTGAGCTGCTTCGGTCAAACCAGCACTGCCTCGGAAGCAATTGCCGCGAATGAAAATTTGCAGCAGTGTCGGAGAAAAATGCTCTGCACCTGTATTATCAGCGATCGCCCCTGTGCGATCGTCAATCAGTTGCAATTCGTAACCAAACTGTTCGGGAAGGGCGATCGCCGGAGTGTGGTTTCCCAAAAACTCGCACCCCAAAACATCATCTACAACAATCAAATTCCGCAAAAGCTGGTTTTCTGCTGGTTTTGCCACCTGCAAAGGTAGATTGCCGCCAAATTTCAAAGAATCTCGCAAAATATCGGCAGCAGTGGCCCTTGCCTGGGGAGTTGCCAGCAAACCTAAGTCGATCGACTCGATCGATTCTAAATTCTTGCTCCCCCCCTTAGCAAGGGGGGGTTGGGGCAGGGCTTTTTCATTCTCGGTAGGGGCCGTGCCCCCGTGCCGGTCCTCTTGGTCTGATCTGCCGATCGAATCCTCTAGGTCGGGGGTAGGCACGGGGGCACTACCCCTACAAAATTCATGTTTTTGGTGAGAATGAAACAGCCCTGGGGGTTGGGGGGGGTCAGAAATCGGCAAACCCACCTTTATTTTCGCTTTCCAAATTCGCTTGACAGATTCCTTGATTTGTGATAGTGGAATTCGCCCTTGAGTGACAGCTTCGCAGACAGCCAGAATCGCCCCTTCCGGGTCAAGCGGCATCAGCAAAACATCAGCACCAGCCTGGGCCGCCAAAACAGCAGCTTCATTAGCGCCGTACTTATTGGCGATCGCACCCATCACCAAAGCATCCGTCACGATCAAACCTTCAAATCCCAACTCTTCTCGCAGCTTCCCGATCAAAATTTTGCGAGAAAGAGTAGCAGGAAACTCCGCATCCCAAGCCGGAATCAGCAAGTGAGCACTCATCACAGCATCGACCCCAGCAGCCATCGCCTCAACAAAAGGAGGCAACTCAACCAGGGCTAATCTCGCTGGCGAATGCGGCAAAACCGGCAATTCCAAGTGAGAATCAACCGCCGTGTCCCCGTGACCGGGAAAATGCTTAGCTGTAGTCAAAAGCGGGTGTTGGCCTGCGCCGCGAATAAAAGCAGCGGCTAATTTCCCCACAATTTCCGGTGTCTCGCCAAAAGCGCGGACGTTAATCACAGGATTGTCGGGATTGTTGTTAACATCAACCACCGGTGCGAGAATCCAATTTAGACCGATCGCCCTAGCTTCGATCGCAGTGACAGCGCCCATTTGTTCAGCATATCGATCGGCTTTACCTGCATCCTGCCGCGCCACTTCGGCAATCGCCATCGGCGGCCCGAACCAAGTTGCCCCTGCGAACCGCTGGCCGACACCTTCCTCAATATCAGCCGCCAGCAACAGCGGAAACTTAGCCCAAGACTGCAATTGGTGCGATCGAACCGCCAACTCTGCAGCACTTCCCCCCACCAAAATCACCCCACCGACGCCCAAATTTTCCAGATAATAGCGGAGTTTGCTAGCAGTTGGTTCCCATTCGGGATAGCGAATTTGGTGGTCGAACAAGTAGCCAGAAGCGCGCACCACGAACATCTGGGCTACCAGTTCTGGTAAGGAAAGATTGTCAATCATGGGAAATTAGGAATTGTTGACTGTTGACTGTTGACTGTTGACTGTTGACCAAAATTTTGGGTACAAGCCCCGTCATTTTATGACGGCTTTCTCTTGACACATTCTGGAATACTATGTTAAGAGAGAAATGGCAACGCGATAAAACGCCTAGATAGCCAATATTGGGTTCTCCCCGTCTACAATGCTCAGCTACGTGCGACATAGTGTAGGAAAGAGGAACAAACAATTAAGTAAATCATTTCAAATGCGGTCGGGCAGTCCGTGTGCGCTTGTGGACGTATCCAAACAGGGGATTAGCAATAATCAAGCGAGAGGACGGATGAAGCAAGAATCCCCACACCTTTAGGTTGGGGAGTGTCAATACCTTCAGACACTAATCCTCGTCTGCTTCTAAATCCTCATCATCATCATCATCATCATTTTCATTGCCATCGGCCAATTCTTCGTCATCAAACATACCTGGTTTGCGATCGGCCGAAAGCTGATTCAGCAGTATCAACATTTTATCGCCCCGTTCCAAAGAACGGTCTTCGAGAAAAATCACTTCCGGCGTCCGGCGCAGTTGCAATCGTTGGCCCAACTGGTTGCGGACGTAGCTAGTTGCAGATTTCAAACCCTCCATAGTCTCAGCCTTTGCCTCATCAGTACCGTAGATGCTGACAAAAATTTTTGTATGCTGAAGGTCTCCCGAAACAATTACATCGGTAACGCTAACCATACCGGCACCTACCCGGTCGTCCTTAATGCCGTTGAGCAACATCAGGCTGACTTCCCGCTTAACCATTGAAGCTACGCGCTCAATGCGACGACTTGTAGCCATAACAACTATCCCCTACTTTTAGATCGGCCGTTTTCATCCCAATAGACAATTGTAGCGCGATCGGTCAGGGGTGTTACGGGCGATCGTCCAAGTTAGGGGTGAGATACAGCTTAGAGGAAAAAAATGTTTGATTGCCTATAGGTGAATATATAGCTAATATAGAGAGGTAGAGTGAGAGACAGCTTAGAGGAAAAAAAATGTTTGATTGGATTGTCAAAACCGTAGCCGATGCTTCAGGGGTAACTAACCAGCTAAAGATAGCTGAATGGGCAAGATTGAACAGAACTAACCCTTTCGATATGGGAGCCAAAAACTACCAACGATGTATTCATGACTTAGAGTTAGGGGGAAAATATTATGAACTTGAATATAACGAAGATGGAACCCTAAAATATCAATAGTTTGGCAAATACTTCCTTTAATTACGCTTCATAGTTCTTCATTTTATTATCATCCCTAATTAATCACTCAAACAGAAACATTCCTTGTTAAAATTCCTTTATCGCCGTGTTTTCGTAGGGAATAAAACTCATGGAAAAAGAATTTACAATCGGTCAAAAAGTCCGAGTTGTGGCGATGCCGCCTTACGTCAAAACTGCCGAACCGATGCCGATGCTGCGGCCTGCGAATTTAATTGCGATCGGCGCTGAAGGCGTTGTGATCGATCGCCGTCCCGGCAATTATTGGGGAATTCGCTTTGAAAAAGGTGCTTTTCTCTTAGACAGTCAGTACATTGAAGCGGCGGAAACTACTGTAGAAGGTAATGGGTAATGGAAAAGGGGGAATGGGGAAAATTAATCTGATAGAGCAATCCTCCCATCATTTGTGAATTTCTTACGGACTCCCAGGGGGTTCGGGGAGGGTTGGGATGGGGAGCATCTCACCTTTGCAGCCCTCCGCTAGAAATTGGAGTTTTGAGGCAGGAGGAAGAAGGAAAGAGGAAGAAGGAAAGAGGAAGAAGGAAAGAGGAAGAAGGAAAGAGGAAGAAGGAAAGAGCCAGAAGAAGGAAGGAGCCAGAAGAAGTATTTTTACAAATATGAGATGCTCCCGTTGGGATGGGGTAAACAAATCACGAGTCCTGCAAGGATTGGTCTATAAAATGCGTTAGTATCAGAATTATTCATCTCTCTCTTCTCTTCCTCTGCGCCCTCTGCGGTCTCTGCGGTTAAATCATTCCGATCCCTTTTTCTTGTTCCCTCAACATCCCTCCCTTAAATCCGTTAAATCCCATTGCTTGCTCGTTGCCCAAGGTCCCTCTTCAAGAAACCAGCTTAGCCTCAAAAGCCAAAGAATTAACAGGAAACTCCCCCAAGAATTCCTCTAAAATCGGAGATGTGAAGTTACAAGGTTGAGGCTTGCCCAAATGATAACCTTGAGCGTAATCTACCCCAAGTTCATTTAGTTTATCCATAATTTTTTGATTTTCAACATACTCGGCAATAGTTTTAATTCCCATGACGTGAGCGATTTTGGTAATAGCTTCCACCATTGCAACATCAATAGGATTATCGACAATATTCTTAATAAAATTGCCGTCTATTTTGAGATAATCAACCGGCAAGCTTTTCAGGTAAGCAAAGGAAGACATCCCGCTGCCGAAGTCGTCCAAGGCAAACTGGCAGCCTAGTTCCTTGAGTTGCCAAATCAAGCTTGCTGCCTTGCTGAGATTACCGATCGCCACGGTTTCGGTAATTTCAAAACAAATTATTTGCGGCGGTATTTGATGGATGGAAAACTGTTCTTGAATAAACTCGATAAACTTTTCTTCGTTGAGGCTGTCCCCAGAAAGGTTGATTGAATAAATGGTGGGATATTTGCCAAATAAGGATTGCGGATTAGACAAAAGAGAGCAAGCAGGGAAGGTAACTATTTTATCGCTGCCTACTCCAGGGTCTTGGACTAATAAATTGGCCGTGAAAATTTTAGATAAATTGCTAAATAAAGTACGAATTACCCAGCGGTCGATCGCGTGCATCAAGTTGTAGCGTTCTGCCGCCGGAATAAACGCCATCGGCGACACCAACTCACCAGTTTCCAACCGGAGGCGCAGGAGGATTTCGCAGTGGGTTCCGGTGGTTGGAGAATTGAGCAAAGGTACGATCGGCTGAGAGTACAAGCAAAAGCGATTCTCTTCTAATGCTTGATTAATTTGCACCACCCACTCGGTTTCGCCGTGCTGTTTGATTAATTCTCGATCGCCTGCTTGATAAACCTGTACCCGGTTGCGACCTTTATTTTTAGCAGCGTAGCAGGCCATATCGGCCGCGCTCAAAATCGCAGATGTCGATGCTGTTTTGGGATTGATTGCTACCAAACCGATACTGACGCCGATCGAAAAAGTTTTGTCCTGCCACGCAAAGCGGAATCCCTGAATGCTTCGCAGCAGCGTTTCAGCAACGTTCAATCCTCGTTCGACGGGACGATTGTACAGGAGTACAGCAAATTCATCGCCGCCGAGACGCGCCAAAATATCGGTTTTGTGGATATTGCTTTTAAATAGCTGGCTGACTTGGCGCAGCAGTTCGTCCCCTGCAGCATGACCGGAGGTGTCGTTAACTATTTTGAAGCGATCGAGATCCAGGTAAAGCATCACGTGTTCTTGCCCGTAACCTTGAGCGCCGTGTAGGGCGTGCTCTAGCTGGTACTCAAATTCCCGGCGGTTGACTAATTGCGTCAGAGGGTCATGAGTTGCCTGCCAGGTGAGTTGCCGCGCTTGAGTTCGCACTTGGGTGACATCTCGGAACACAACGACGGCCCCGACAATTTTGCCGCTGCTGGCGTGGATGGGGGCGACGCAGTGGTCGATCGCAAATTCGGTGTGGTTGCGGGCAATCAGCAAGCTGTTGTGTCCTTGGTCAACAATCCGACCTTCGCACAAAGCGATTTCGGCGATATTTTCGATCGGCAGCCGGGTAGTTTCGTCAACTATTCTCAGCACGCTGGCGAGGGGCAAACCTTTAGCTTCCAATGTAGACCAACCAGTAAGTGTTTCGGCAACTGGATTAAGGGTGGAAATGCAGCCGTCGGCGTCTGTCGCGATTACGGCATCGCCGATCGATTGTAGAGTAACATGAGCGAGTTCTTTTTCTTCAAAAAATGCTTGTTCCATGCGCTTGCGATCGCTAATATCCCGCTGCACCGACACCCAGTGGGTAACGTTCCCGGAGGTGTCGGCAATAGGTACGCTGTTGAGTTCCACCCAATAAGTTGAACCGTCTTTGCGGTAGTTAATCAATTCTAGGCGTAGGGGTTCTCGGCGAGAGAAAGCACGGCGAATTTTATCGACTTGGGTGGGGTCGCTTTCTGGGCCGCGCAAGCAACTGGGGGTTTGTCCGATGATTTCTTCGGGTAGGTAGCCCGTCATTTGGGTAAAAGCTTCGTTGGCATAGATGATGGTGGGGTCGGAGATATCGCTGTCTCCGGCATCCATAATCACGATTGCGTCGTTAGCGTTCACTACAGCAGATTCTAAAAGGTGGAGTCTGGCCTCGGCCCTAACGCGGGTAGCAATTTCGCTTTCTAATCTGGCGTTAGTCAAGCTGAGGGATGCGATCGCTTTTTGCAATTCCCTAGTCCTTTCTGCCACTGAATCGTGCAGAATATCTATCGCCCCGGACATTTCCATCGGGTCAAGTACGCGCAGTATGTTGGTTTGAGTAACTATTCCCAGGAGTTCTCCCTGTTCCCCCGTTACTACCAACCTGCGGACTAAACGCTGGTGCATTTCCTGATGAGCTACCCACAGCGAGTCTTCTTGCTTGAGGCTAAATAAGGGGGTACTCATCACAGTTTGGGCGATCGTTTGCGACAAATCTATATCTAAAGCTTGAAATTCCACAATATCCCGTTCTGTGACGATACCTACTGGAATCGGGAACGGTAAATCCCTCGATAATTCTGTTGATTCGGTAATTACCACGCAGCTAACGCGGTGCTCGGCCATCAACTCGGCTAAACTCATAACTGACGCGGAGCGAGGTGCTTGAATGACTTGTGCGGTCATTACTTCTTTCACGCGGCGCATTTTTAAGATATTTGCCGGTTTCAGCATGGCTTGGCGAATGCTTTCCGGGGTAATTACTCCTAAGAGTTGACCTTCACTATCCACTATTGGCAAGTGCTTAATTCTTCGTTGCCCCAGGAGAATTAGGGCACTGAAAATGTCTTGAGTCTCGGATTTTGTCAGAGTTGCTGCCGGCTGCCTCATTACTTCTGCGATGGTGACACCTTTTAAGTTTTTGCCCGAGGCAATCAAATCGACAAGATCCCTTTCTGTAAAGATTCCTTGCAAGTGAGAATGTGGAGCCGAGTGCGAGGATAATTTTAAGAGTGATTTTTCCACGACAAAGACGCAGATACCTGTCGCGTCTCTGCACGCGCTTGAGGTGGGGGGATTTGCGATTTCTGTTAGTGGCTGATAGATATCGGTTGGTGGAATGTCTGCGTTTAGAGAGCAAATTCCGCGCCGTTGGCCCATCAGGGTAATTACTTCTGCTAGTGGGGTATCGGGCGCAACTGTCAAGGGGTAGCGGTCTATTACTTGAGCTAAGGTTGGCAGATACTTGGAGGAATCGTTTTTGAGCATATTTAATTGAGTTTTGCGATCGCGTAGACTCTGCGACATTCCAAAAAAGTGCTGATTTCCAAGCACTAGGTGGATTTTTACGGCGCTGCTGAGACCTAATTAAAATTTATTGTTAAAAATGCAGCCGAGCTTGGGCCGGGGATCGGGGCTGTGACTGCTTTTCCTCTACCTATAAAGTTATAAGCTTATCTTTATTTTAAATTAAATTTTCTGTCTCGTGACACTTTTATTAAAAACCAGGTATTTTTTGTCAACTTTTTGGGGAGCATCTCACCTTTGCAGCCAAGCTAGAAATTGGAGTTTTGAGGCAGGAGGCAGAAGGCAGGAGGCAGAAGGAAAGAGGAAGAAGGAAAGAGGAAGAAGGAAGGAGCCAGAAGAAGGAAGGAGCCAGAAGAAGTATTTTTACAAATATGAGATGCTCCCACTTTTTGCGATAAGATCGCAGCTAAAATCATCCATAGCATTGCGAATCATCTCCATCTTCAGAAAGACGCATCGGTTGGCTATCCGGGTTAACCTAGAAAATGTTACTACAAAAAGGCACTGAATTAAGTTAGGCAGTGTTAAGTTTTGCGAAATTATGTTTTGCAAGCTGGTCGAGACCATGTATGCGTTGTTGAGTGCAATTGATATCACAGCCAATGTGTGAATTAGATCGCAACTTCCGAAAACAACCGTGGTAAGATTGTAGATATCAAGACAAGAACTTGAATACAGAGTCTGTGAGGAAAAGGGATTATGAAACGCAATCTATTAGCCGCTACTTTTTTAATTACTCCCCTACTGTTGGCTGGCCCGGCTCGCGCTGAAAATCCCGCTCACGTCCAACAGTTATTGTCAACCGGGCAATGTTTTAAGTGCGACTTGTCAGGAGCAGATTTAATGGGAGCCCATTTAATTGGTGCTGATTTGAGAGAAGCAAATTTACGAGGCGCAAACCTATCTAGTGCCAACCTCGAAGGCGCGGACTTGACGGGTGCTAACTTGACGGGTGCTAACTTAACCCAAGTTTTTCTGACTAATGCCAGTTTAAATGACGCAGACCTCGATCGGGCAAATCTGACCGCGGCCATCATTAACACCACTGACGTATCCGGCGCATCAATGGAAGATATGACCATCACTAATGCCAAAATCTACAATACCCAAATCGGCGTCGGCGGCAGCTACGACCAGTAAACTTCTTAAAAGAATGGAAAACGCCAATTTTCAGTTTAAAAACCCGGTTTCTATCCAGAAACCGGGTTTTTAGTCTTTTTGTAGGAACCCTCGAAGCCTTGTCTTACATTTTCTCTCGTATTTCAAGCGAACAATCTGACGTACCCTACCCTACCACGACCACTAAAAACCCAAATCAACCGCAATTCGGTGCGCGCAAGCAAACCCAGAAAACGCCACCGCATTTAAACCCTGTCCGGGAAACGTACTGTCACCCACACAATACAAACCAGGCATAGAAGTTCGATTAAACGGCATTCCCAGCAAACCCATTAACTTCTGTCGCGGAATCGGCCCGTAAGTTCCATCTTCGCGCCCCAAAAAGCGGCGGTGAGAACGCGCTGTCCCCACTTCCATATAATCCAAACCGGCATCTAAACCGGGAAAAATCTTTTCTAATCTTTCAATAATTCTCCCTCCAGCCTCTTCCTTTTTATCCTCATATTCCTGCTGCGAAAGTCCTTCCCACTGTTCCATCCAACTCGAAGTAAAAGCGTGAACGATGTGATATCCTGCGGGAGCTAAATCCGGGTCGAGCACGGTCGGAATGGACACCAAAACAGTTCCCTCTGGCGCTTCCATTTTGTCCCAATCTTCTAACAAAATGTGGTGGCAGGCACTACCGGCAGGGATTACGCTTGCTTCCACTCCCAAATGCAAACTCAAGAAACTGGGGGCTTTTTGATAGCGCTGCTGCCATTTCTTTTCGCTAGCGGGCATCTCTTCTGCGGGCAGCAATTTCTCAAAAGTATCCCACCGCGTGGCGTTAGAAACTATGCGCTTGGCGCGGTAAACTTCGCCGGTTGCTAGCTCGACTCCGACAGCGCGGCCGTTTTCTGTTATAATTTTTTTCGCCTTAGCTTTGTATTGAATTTTTCCGCCGCATTTTTCTAATCCTTCTACTAATTTTTGGGCGATTTGACCGACTCCGCCTTTGGGATAATTGATGCCACCGTAATGTCTGTCGGAAAATACCATTCCGGCATTAATCATCGGCGTCAAGTCTGCGGGTACTACAGACCAGTAGTAGCATTCCATGTCGATAAATTTCAGCAAAGTAGGGTCTTTTATGTAGCGCCGCGCAATGTCGCCAGTATTTTGAGGCAGATATTTTACTAATCCCAAACAGGCTAAAGGATTCTGAAAAAAGACTCGGACGAGATATCCGGGTTCTTCTAGGGATAGCAATTCCATGCCGTTGAGGCAGTTAAAGACGTTCCAGCATTCGCCGTAAAATTTGTGGATTCCTTCGCGTTCGTGAGGGAATCTGTCTGTTAATTCTTGCAAGTATTTCTCATAAGCCTGGGGAACTTCAAGTTCCAAGCCGCTGGGTAAGTGATAGTGAAGCTGTACGGGGTCGGGAATGGTTTCTAAGGTGACGTTGACTGCTTTCAGGGCGCGGGTGAGGAGGTTGGTGGTGCCACGCTGTCCGAAACCAAATATCATGGAGGCGCCGACATCGAATCTGTAGCCTTCTCGATCGAAATATCCAGCACTACCCCCCGGAATTGTATAGCTTTCGAGCACTAAAACTTTGGCTTTCTTAGCCGCTAGCTGGGTGGCTGTCACGAGTCCACCAATGCCGGAACCGATGACAATTACATCAAACTCTTGCTCTGTAGGGCGGGAGTTGGGAGAAAATAACTGGGATTGGGTAGGAGCTGACATTGGGTTAAAAATCTTAATATTTCTATGATTTTACAGTCGATCGCTCCAGAAGGAAGAAGGAAGAAGGAAGAAGGAAGAAAAATAAACTATTTCCAATGCCCGATGCCCAATGCCCGATGCCCAATGCCCGATGCCCAATGCCCAATGCCCGATGCCCAATGCCCGATGCCCTGTTTGCCCGATGCCCAACGCCCAATGCCCCTGCTTCCCAAAAAAATGCGGGAACAGTCTACCATTGCCGACTGCCCCCGTCTGCCGATCCTTTGAGAGGAGAACACTAAAAATTACTATAGCCTTGTTGCTAATTAATGTCAATACTATTGGAAAAATATTTCAATAAGCTGATGGAGGTCGATCGGCGAATGGGTTCTAACTCATATGTTGCACAATTCTCAAGAACAGGCAAGATGCCTGTTCCACAAAGAGTGAGTTTTCTTGTGGGGTGGGCATAGAGCCCGCCCGTGAAAGGCTTATTAATAATGGTGCAAGATGTCAGTTCTAACCGACTGCTGGTGGTTGTCGCAATAGTCCGGCACTCCGGCGGAGGTTTGAGCCTGTGAGGGCAATCTTAAAAATAGTGCTCTTCGGTCGATTCTCAATCTCTGGCTTGTATGCGCCCTCAAGGATGTGATAAGTTGCACAGAGCGATCGATCGCCCGTTGGCGAAGCCCTCAAAGAAGATCGATCGCACCGCATAAAATCCCTCAAACCTAGCAATCTCCCCAATTTCCTAATGTCCCTGCAACTGCGCGTTTACGTTCCTCCGCATCCATTAATTAAACACTGGCTGGCTGTTGCCCGCGACGGCGCCACCCCCTCGGTACTTTTTCGTTCTGCGATGACAGAATTGGGAAGGTGGCTGGCTTACGAGGCGATTCGAGAATGGCTGCCGACAGTGGAAACCACAGTGCAGACGCCTTTGGCAGAATGTCCGGCGGCTTTTATCAACCCGGAAGCTCCGTTAGTTGTGGTACCGATTTTGCGGGCGGGTTTGGCACTGCTCGAAGGAATTCAGACGGTTGTGCCGCTGGCGTCGGTTTACCACCTCGGCATGGCAAGAAATGAGGAGACGCTACAACCGACTTGTTATTTGAACAAATTGCCGGCGCAGTTTATCCCGCAAACGCGGGTGATAATTAGCGAGCCGATGCTGGCGACTGGCGGGACGATTATAGCGACTATGCAGGAATTGACTGCACGGGGAATTGATCCGAGCTTGATTCGGATTATCTCTGTGGTGGCTGCTCCTCCGGCTTTGAAGAGGCTGAGTGCAGAGTACCCGAGTTTGATGATTTACACGGCAACGATCGACGAAATAGTCAACGAACAGGGCTTTATTGTACCTGGTTTGGGAGATGCGGGCGATCGAACTTACGGCACATGAACCAGCCAGTCAGTCAATTTTAGATTTTAGATTTTAGATTTTAGATTTTAGATTTTAGATTGACTCGACAGATAAATCTGGGGGGTTGTCTCCCTTTTTGGGCGCGGTGAGTGGTTCCAGGAATGAGTTGCTGAAATCTTCGGCGAAAAAGATGACCGAAAGCATCTAGGATACCCGCCACGTGATTCATCCCTGGAGGAATAAAAAACCTGTATCCGATAAAACTTGCCCCCCGAATTTATCCGTGGGGTTAATGCTTCAATTCTAAAATCTCAAATCTAAAATCTAAAATCTAAAATCGATTGACCCTGGTTTGGTAAAAGCAGGCACCGAGAGAGTTAGAATCAAAAGTACAAGTCAAAAATAAATAGCGTTTAGCACTCATTGCCCGTGAAACTTGATTCTGTTCCGCCAAGCTTGTCTGCTTCTGACTCAGTAAACCTCAATTATGATTTGCCACAACAGGTACAACTACAAATAAAAGAGGTTACTGAGATTTGTGCTGCTTTAACCCCGGAGCCCGCTGAACTCTCAGTGACTGTAAATCCCGATATTTGTCAGGAACAAAAGAAACTGAAGCCCAAGCACTGGGCAATTTTTGCTTCGACTTTTGCAACTATTTTTTTAGCTGAAATTGGAGACAAAACTCAGCTCGCGATTTTGCTGATGACGGCTGAATCTCGAAATCCTTGGATCGTTTTTGCGGGTGCGGGTTCGGCTTTGATAGCAACCAGTTTGCTGGGGGTGTTGCTAGGAAGGTGGCTGGCTAGTCGGATTGCTCCGAGAACTTTGGAGAGAGCAGCCGGAGTGATTTTACTGGGGATTTCGGCGGTTCTGCTGTGGGAAGTGCTGGGTTAATTGTCTGCCTGTCGGTAAGTCGTAGATTTCTACAAGAGCTAATTAAGAACTGAAAAAAATATGGACTGGCAACTTTTGGGAATCAGTTTTATTACAGTGTTTTTGTCAGAATTGGGAGACAAAAGTCAATTAGCTGTGATCGCCCTGGGCAGTAGTTGTAACTCGCCGCGGGCTGTATTTTTTGGTACGGCGTCGGCGCTGCTTCTGGCGAGTTTAATCGGCGTGGGCATTGGCTTCAGCACGGCAGAGGTGTTGCCGGAACGACTGGTAAAGGGGCTCGCAGCGATCGGATTTGCGGTGATGGGCTTGCGCTTGCTGTGGCCAAAAGCAGATTTACCGGAAACCTCCGAGTAGGGCGTGCCGTTAGTCGATTTTAGATTTTAGATTTTAGATTTTAGATTTACTCTACAGATGAATCTGGGAGTTTGAACAAGAGTCTAAAATTTTTCTTTCTCCACGGGAGGAGTCGTTCGCAAGTATCCGTTTTTGCGCGGGTTCAGGAAACTTGACAGTATTGTTATATCAAATCTGTTAGCATCGGAGATTATTCCTATCACTCTTCTCTTCATCTGCGTGAATCAGCGTCAATCCCTTGTCATCTGCGGCCCAAGAAATTCTCTTTTTTTAACCGCAGATGAGGGCAGATAAACACAGATTAACGCCGATGAATATCAAATCCGGTGTTTACGATCGTTAAAATTTAAAAAATTAGCGGGGGGCGTGAATTCACGCCCCCCGCTGCAGGTTGAGTTTTTTTTCTCAACTCAACCTCTTAGCCTTCTGTCGATTAAACTTGGTTTTGGTAGCACCAGCCCAGCAGCGTACCGGCGACAGCCAACTTCAGCGCTTCCAAGGCAAAATAGCCTTGGTGCAGTAGATTCATGCCGGCGGGCACTTCTGCTGCGGAATCGAACAGATTTAGCTGCATTCCCAAGGCGCTCATTTGGGGTGTCAGGGCGTAGGTGTCAATCAGGGCGATCGCCAGAAGTACCAATGATAATAAGATTGCTGTGCGGCTGCGCTTGCCGAAGTCACCGACTAAATTGCTCAAAACCATCAAACCCGTTGCCACCACGCCCGAACAGATTAACTCAACGCGGTTGAATCCCCAGAACATTAAATTGCCGGCTGTTGCAAACTCCGGTGATGTCGTCATGCCAGATACGTAGAGACTGGGCATAATTACTAGATCCAAAATCAGGCTAACGCTGAGCCAGAAAATTAGAGCCACCATGACAATTGCTTGCCAGCGCGGTTTGATTGATTCCACTCTTGATGTTGTAATAGCTGTCATATAAATTAGACCCTCTAAAATTTTCTTCTGCCTTTTCTAGAGTTTAACTAACTTTTTTCTAAAATCGTGTTAAGTATTTTTAAATTAATGGTAACTTTTGTGTAACTAACTGAGAAGAATTGTTAAGCTTGCGGGTGTTCGTCTTCGATGGCTTTTTTTCTGATCGCTTCGCTAACGCCAACGGGCGAGCCAACAGCAACAGTTTAAAATTTATGGCGATCGTCAAAAATCTCTTGATAATTACTCATTGGAGGGAGAGACTCCAGAAATTTCATGTGTTATTATTACAGTTGATTTGAAAAATATTAAAAATGTTAGCAAATGATTGAAATGAACACAATCATGGAATTGAGTCGGGCAATAGCCAATAAATTCAAACCGCAAAAAATAATTTTGTTCGGCTCTTACGCCTATGGAAATCCCACAGAAGATTCGGACGTTGATATGTTGGTAGTTTTATCTTCGGATGGTAATAATCTTCGTAAAACTTGGGAAATATTAAATCAAACTCAGCCAAACTTTGCTGTAGATTTGTTAGTGCGAACTCCTTCGGAAATTGAACAACGTCTAGCTTGGAATGATTTATTTTTGCGGGAAATCATCGAGAAAGGAAAGGTGATTTATGAATCCGCTCACACTTGAATGGGTTGATAAAGCTGAGGGCGATTTTACTACAGCTTTGCGGGAATTGCGAGCGCGAAAATCTCCGAATTATGATGCGGCGTGTTTTCACGCTCAACAGTGTGCCGAGAAATATCTAAAAGCGCGTTTGCAGGAAGCAGTAATTGCTTTCAGCAGAACGCATAATTTGACTGTTTTGTTAGATTTGCTGTTGCCCGTTGAGCCTGGGTGGGATAAGCTTCGCACAAAACTTTTAGCGTTAACTGCTTTCTCCGTTGCCTATCGCTATCCGGGGGCTTCGGCTGATAAAGATACAGCGCGCGAAGCATTAAATTTTTGTCGCGAAGTTCGCGAACAAGTAAGGTTAAGTTTGGGTTTGACTCCATAATACCAAATCCTGCTTTAATACCTGCTTAATTCTTGAGTCCGCGAAGGCGGACTTCGTTTGTGTAGAGGCGGTTTCAACCGCCGACTGTTCATTAGTTTAGACGCGGTTTCAACCGCCGACTATTATAAATAATATATGCCTAAATTTCAATTATCCTCTTGGTTGCCCCGTCTCCCCCCTCAAGTCTGGATTCTTGCCGCCGGCAGATTCCTCTCCCAAAGCGGCACGGGTTTTACTTTATTTTACGCGCCGATATTTTTTGTCGATCGCGTCGGTTTATCTGCTACTGCTGTTGGGATTGGTTTGGGTAGCGGTTCAGTTTCAGGAATATTCGGCAGAATTTTGGGCGGTTCTTTTTGCGATTCCAAATTTTGGGGAAGGCGGCGAACTTTATTGCTGGCGACAATTATTTCGGCGGCCGCTTCTTTTATACTGGCGGGGACTAATGATTTCCCAGGCTTAATTGCGGGCAATTTACTGATGGGTTTTGGCGTGGGTTTGTATTGGCCTCCAACGGAGACGATGGTGGCCGATTTAACCGAGGGCGAACAGCGACAGGAAGCTTTTGCTTTGACGCGGCTTGCTGATAATTTGGGTTTGCAAGTTGGGATTATTTTGGGCGGTTTGTTGATTTCTATAACGGGGAATTATCGATCGCTCTTTATTATTGATGGTATCTCGTTTTTAGTGCTGTTTGCGGTGGTGGCGATCGCGATCGCCGAAACCTACAAACCAGTTAATTCAACGGATATAGGCAAAAAAAGTCTAAAAAATGGTTGGATGGTGGCGCTGAGCGATCGCAGTCTTCTAGTTTATGCTTTAGTAAATACTCTGTTCACATTATATATTTCCCAAATCCAAACCACCATGCCGCTGTACTTTAGCAAGTTTGTCGCGGTGGGGACATCGGGAAAAGGCTTTTCAACAGGTACAATTACCGTTTTGTTTGCTTTTAGCACGTTTTTAACTGTGGCTTTGCAACTGCCGGTTGTTAAAGCTTTGAAGCGGTTTTCCCATCCGAAAGCTTTGATGATTTCTGCGCTGCTATGGGGAATGGGATTTATTGCGATCGGCTTGACGGGAATGGCTGCAACTGGCAATCTATTGTTGGCTGTTTTAGGCTTGAGCTTTTTGTCGATGGCGACTGTTGCTTATACGCCTTTTGCTTCGGCTTTGGTGGTGGATTTAGCGCCGGAATCTTTGCGGGGCGTGTATTTAGCGGTTAGTTCTCAGTGTTGGGCGATCGGCTATTTAATCGGGCCACCGCTGGGCGGTTTGGCTTTGGATGGAGGTAAATGGGCGGCAGATAATTTTTGGTTGGGTTTGGCTTTGAGTGTGGGCGCGGCTATTTTTATTTTGCAAAAGCTCGATCGAATGTTGAAAAATAGCAGTCATTAGTTATTAGTCATTAGTCATTAGTCATTAGTCATTAGTTATGAGTCATTAGTTATTTGTTGCTGCTACCAATGCCCAATGCCCAATGCCCAATGCCCAATAACCAATAACTAATTTATTTTCGTCGATCGCCCAATTTGCGGTAAACTGCTCTTAAATCAACTTGATGGTGAGCCAAAGCAACCAAAGCGTGATAAAATAAATCCGCAACTTCCCCAGCAATCCCCTCTTTGTCGTCATCTTTGCAAGCCATCACAACTTCCGCCGACTCTTCGCCAATCTTTTTGAGAATCTTGTTGTCGCCGCCCTCGAACAACTTGCAAGTATAAGAACTTTCGTTAGGATTGTCGCGCCGATCGCAAATTACCGCAAATAATTGAGATAACATATCCCCTGGCGGCGGTGAAATTTCCCCGTCAACTTGGTGAAAACAACTTCTTTCTCCTGTGTGACAAGCAATATCTCCGACTTGTTCGACAGTCACCAGTAAAGCATCGCTATCGCAGTCGTAACGCAGCCCTTTGACATTTTGAATGTGTCCCGAAGTCGCGCCTTTGGGCCACAATTCGGAACGAGAACGACTCCAGAACCAAGTTTGCCCGGTAGAGAGCGTTTTTTGCAGCGACTCCCGATTCATCCAGGCCATCATTAACACCGTACCGTCCAAATAATCTTGGACGATCGCAGGCACTAAACCGCGATCGTCGTAACGAATCTTTTCAATTGGGATCGATCGGCTCAAACTCGATAAATCAGTAGTAGACATACTTTTATTTCAACTTGGTAAGATAGATTAACGCTTTCCTGTCGGAGATTGTTTTTTTTATTAACCGCAGAGAACGCAGAGGACGCAGAGGAAGAGAGAAGATTGAGCAAGTGATGGGTAAATTGTCAAGAACTATTTTACAAAAAATTACATTTTAGGGCGATTCCCTACGGGATAGCTTCGCTTCACGGTGCTAGTGCGACAAAGCCTAAAAAACCTAAGCTAGTATTGCTACTCATTGGTTTGTACCCTAAAATCTACTAGAATAGTTTCCTTGAATCGACCTAACCTTTATGTTGAACTGGCTATAAAATTATTCTACCAACAACAGACGTTCACTAAGGAGAAAACATTGGTTTCCACAACCTTGAAAACGACCAAATCAGAAGAAATTTTCGCCGCAGCCCAGAAGTTGATGCCAGGTGGCGTCAGTTCCCCCGTCCGCGCCTTCAAATCCGTAGGCGGACAGCCCATCGTCTTTGACAGGGTAAAAGGAGCCTACATTTGGGATGTTGACGAAAACCAATACATTGACTATGTAGGCACTTGGGGCCCAGCCATCTGTGGCCACGCCCACCCGGAAGTCATCAAAGCCTTGCACGAATCTTTAGAAAAAGGTACGAGTTTCGGCGCACCATCGCTGTTGGAAAACGTACTCGCCGAAATGGTCATCGATGCGGTTCCCAGCATTGAAATGGTGCGATTTGTCAACTCTGGCACCGAAGCCTGTATGGCCGTTTTGCGGCTGATGCGAGCTTTCACCGGACGCGATAAACTGATTAAATTTGAAGGCTGCTATCACGGACACGCCGATATGTTCTTGGTAAAAGCCGGTTCCGGCGTGGCAACTCTGGGCCTTCCCGACTCCCCGGGCGTCCCGAAATCCGTTACTGCCAATACCCTCAACGCTCCCTACAATGACTTAGAAGCAGTCAAAGCTTTATTTGCCGAAAATCCCGGCGAGATAGCAGGCGTAATTCTCGAACCAGTGGTGGGGAATGCCGGTTTTATTACCCCGGATGCAGGTTTTCTCGAAGGTTTGCGGGAAATTACTAAAGATAACGGTGCTTTGTTAGTTTTTGATGAAGTAATGACCGGTTTCCGCATCGCCTACGGCGGAGCTCAGGAAAGATTCGGTGTCACGCCGGATTTGACTACTTTGGGTAAAGTTATCGGTGGCGGTTTGCCGGTGGGTGCTTACGGGGGAAGGCGGGATATTATGGGGATGGTGGCTCCTGCTGGGCCGATGTATCAAGCGGGTACGCTTTCGGGAAATCCTTTGGCGATGACTGCTGGGATTAAGACTTTGGAATTGCTGCAAAAACCCGGCACTTACGAACAGTTGGATAAGATTACCAAAAAACTGTCCGACGGATTGCTAAAAATTGCTAAGGAAGCCGGACACGCGGTTTGGGGCGGGCAAATTAGCGGGATGTTTGGCTTGTTTTTTGCGGCTGGCCCGGTTCACAATTATGAGGATGCGAAGAAGTCGGATTTGACGAAGTTCAGCCGCTTTCACCGGGGAATGTTGGAACACGGAATTTATCTTGCTCCTTCGCAGTTTGAGGCTGGATTTACTTCTTTGGCTCATACTGACGAAGATATCGAGAGAACTTTGGCAGCAGCGCGTGAAGTGATGGCTAGTATTTAACGTGTGTAGTAAGGATGTTAATCCTTAACACTCAGGAATAAATCATTAAAGTCCTTGCTGTTTGTTGGCAGTAAGGACTTTAATTTTTAACGGCTACCCAATCCGCTTTAAAAATCTCTTGATTAGGGCTTACGCAGGGGGCGAGAAACCCGGTTTCTAGGGAGCATCTCATATTTGCAAAAACACTTCTTTCTTCTTCCTTCTGACTCTTTTCTCCTGGCTCCTGACTCCTGACTCCTAATTCCAATTTCGAGCTTTGCTGCTTTCATTGAGATGCTCCCGGTTTCTAGAAGATTTTGCGACGACTCACGATAAATATACGCAGAAACCGGGTTTCTGAGGTATTGTTTTTTTGGGATGACCTACTTAATGACGAATGAGTAATGACTGCTGACTCATTAGACTGGAATTGCATACATTCACAAAGTATCTTTAAATGCCTCTGCGTTGCATCAGCAGTTTTCCTGTCACTCAATGATTTATGCAATAAGTCTAATGACTAAGGACTAATGACTACTGACTAAATCAATCATTAATAAATTCACTTTCACAGATAATCGAGTCTCTGTTCTCTAAATCTTCTTGATTCCAAACCGCGTTTAATGCTGCGGAACTTAAGGAAGTTGACATCGTATTTAAGGTCGTGTTGTAGTATTCTACAGCATTATTAAGTTCCACCTGCGGCGCTTCTTTGAAGTACGAATTAATATCAGGCGTACACCGCTGGGCTTGGTAGTATACATAAGCTTCAGCATTAATGCACATTACGTGGTAAAAATCCTTATTTGCTGCCGCAACATCTCCAAGTTTATACAGCGCTAAACCCCGGTTGAGATAAGCTTTAACATAGTTCGGATCGAGTTCCACTGCTTTGTCAAAGTCTTCAATTGCAAGCTGCATTTGTTTTAATTTATAGCGAACGCAACCTCTGTTATAATAGGCATAAATATTTTGTGGATCGATGCCGAGTGCAATGTTGTAATCGGCCATCGCCTGCGTATTGTCTCCTAATTGGTGGTAACAGAGACCTCGATTTATGTAAGCTTTGATATATTTAGGATTCAACCGCAGCGTTTCGTTAAAGTTTTCCGTTGCGGCCTCTTTTTCTCCCAAAAGGTAGTAAGCGCGCCCCCGGTTGTAATAGGTTTTATAATTGTTGGCATTGATAGATAGAGATCGATTGTAGTCTTCTATTGCTTCTTCGTAATTTCCTAAATTAGCAAGTACAAGTCCCCGGTTGTTGTAGATAGCGTGGCTGTTAGGCTTATTTGCTAAAGCACAGTTTAAATCTTCAATGGCTTTGTCGTGTTCTCCGAGATGACGCCAAGCATTGCCTCGATTCAAGTAAGCCTCGAAGAAGTTAGGATTGATATCTAAGGCTTGGCTGAGGTCTGCGATCGCTTTTTGGTAGTCTTTCATGTAATAGTAAACCAAGCCGCGATTGTTATAGGCTTTGGCATCGGCGGGATTGACTTGCAGTATCTGATCGAAGTCCTCAAGTGCCGCTTCATAGTTTCCTTTCTTGGCGCTGTGCAAACCGCGCTTGTAAAATTGTTTGAGGTTCATAGGTCAACTTTCAGGATTGCTTGATTCTGGGGGTTGATTCCTGTGCAGTCAGTTTTGAGTTAGAGGGCCGTTAATCTGTTGAAAGAGCATCCACCTGGGGTCAGAGTAACTCTTGAATGATTCCCGGCAATCTACCGTAAACAGGATTTTGGGTTTATTTTAACAGTAGTTAAATCCTGTTGAAAGGCTCTGCACCTCGGCTGGATTTACTTATTAGTCAGTTCGATTGTTTACCCGATCGACTTAATCTCAAAAGTCTACTTTTACTTGGTGCTCTGTGTCTCTTGATGCGGCGGCGATCGGCTCGATCGCCCAATTAAGTTTGAGACCGCTACTCAGTATAAATTGTTGCCAGTAGTCCTACCGAGTAAACTCTATATTTTTTTGACAAACTTCGTCTCAGTATTTACGGCAGTACGTCTCTACAAACTTTTGTTGCCTAATTACCAATTACCGATTGATTTCCTCTTCCACATAAACTCTCAATTTCTCCAAATCTGGAAGTTCGATCAATTCTTGTTCCTTTTCCTTAACCGACACGGGCATCATCACAGGTTTACGCTGCTCGATCCAGCAACTCGCCAGCGGTAAAGTTTGTTCCAAATCTTCCAAAGGCCTCGGAATTACCATCACCGCGTTCAACTCGCCAATTCGCTCAGCTTCGTACATCCCTGCCTCTACGGCTACTGCTACATCTGCAACTGCACCGCGAATAATTGCCGTGCACAAACCGGCGCCAATTTTCTCGTAAGCTGCCAAGTGTACGTCTGCGGATTTGAGCATAGCGTCGCAAGCACCCACCATTGCCGGGAATCCCCGGGTTTCGAGCAAACCGATCGCCTGATTGCTAAGCCGAGAATAACTGCCTTTTTCCGAAAGTTCAGTCAGCCGAAAGCCGATCGGCAAAACCACTTCCAAATTAGCCAAAGGTCTAGGAATCACCAACTTAGAAACAAACTGCCCGAACTGTTCCGCTGTTTGAGCTCCAGCTTCCACAGCCAAACGCACATCGGAAATTCTGCCGCGGACAATCGCGGTACAGTGACCGGAACCAATTTTTTCGTATCCTACTAAAATCACTCCTGCCGACTTGAGCATCATGTCAGCAGTCCCCACAATTGCCGGAAAACTCTTGGTGGATACCAAACCCAAAGCAGTGTCTTTGAAGTATTCCTGGCGCTGCGATCGCTCTTCGTGACTGTTACGATCTGTTTGTCCGTCCATCTTCTATTACCCTTAGAAACTTCCCAAAATAAAAATTTGTTGATAGTTTTAGTTTCTCAGATGAGAAGACAGACTGCACGAGCTACAAGACACTGATTGCTGCGGCAAAGCCTGACAAATTGCTGAGCTACCAATAATATGAGATTACCTATTTATATTTGATCTTTCTGCCTTTAGCATAGCTGGCTTTTGCCGAAATGACCGAAAGCATCGAGGATACCCGCCACGTGATTCATCCGTCCAGAAATAAAAAACCTGTATCCCATAAAGGAACCCCGAATTTATCCGTGGGGTCAATGCTTCAATCTCAAATCTAAAATCGAAAATCTAAAATCGATTGACGGCTACCCGGAACCGCCCGATAGAGTTTGGCCGTTTTCCTCCGATCGATTAAAAGCTTGCCGGTGCGGAAACAGCGTCCCCAACAGCCGATTAATGTGAGCTTGACCGTACAGAATAGTTGGCGTTTCCCCTGGTTGGGGCGGCTCTGCGGCGGTGGATTCCGGCGGGTCTGGGGCAGTCTCCGGCGCAGTTTGAGGCGGTGTTTGGGGGGGTTGTGGTGGCTCGATCGGCTCGATCGGTCGATCGACTGGTGGCGTAGTGGCTTCGGGGGTTTCTGGTGATGTTGGCGCTGCTGTTGGCGCTGCTGTTGGCGCTGCTGCTGTTGGTTCTGCGGCGACTTGGCGGCTGGTATCTCCCATTAGAGAACCTGCTGGCATAATTTGCATTTTGTCGATACAAGGATTGATTAGGGTCGTCGCGGCGCCAATACAGGCATTTTCCCCGATCGTTCCCGCACCTACCACCAGCACCCCTGCACCCAGAATAACGCCCGCCGCGATTTCCAGAGTACCTTCACGGGCGTGAAGGATAACTCCCATACCGATACAGGCACCGGCGGCGATCGAGATCCGGCTTCCGGGATCTGCTTGCAGGATTACTCCAGGGGCGATCGCCGCACCCTCATTCACAACTACATCGCCACTCATCAAAATCTGAGAGTTGCTACTTAATTGCAGTGGCGATAAATAGTTACTACATTGATGGTCAAACATGGGCAGACCCGCTCATGTCTTTCAACTTAGTCATTTTGAACGAGATATTAACTCGTCTGGGATGTGCTACCACACAACCACTATTCCGCTTTACAATCAATTCCAGAGAACCGAAGGAGTTAGGAATTACTTTTCGACCGATATTGAACGCACCATTCACATCGGCATGAATTACCGTTCCATCTTGAGAGCGGTACTTTTTCGTTGCTACACGTTTACCAGAGAAACTCAATGTGTTGGTTTTACCAGGCTGCCAAGTTGGGATCTCATCCCAATCTAAAAATGAAGCCTTACTGGTGTAAGATTCTTCACCTTCCTTTACGGTAATGCCAAATTTTTCTAGTTTACGAGTCAACATTGAAATAAACTTTGCATGAGGAATTAGAACAAACTGCTGGTTGTTTTTAGTTCCCATATTTACCTCCTTTTTCCACCGAGGATTTTTGCCAATCGCTACATGAGTGACGCCAATATCATTAAGTTCTGCTGTAATCTTGGCAGTTGCTTGGTGCAAGTAAGAATGCACGAAGTTATTACGATTCCTGATGATGTTTTGAATTTTTCGAGAACTCCCAAAACCCATAGCTGAGCGCAATCTCGCAACTTCTTTGTTAAACCATTGATTCTGGGCCTTCACAGGTTTGCCATTGACAGCTATAGGTTGAATCGTCGGGTCGGAAAAAACAATTGTAGCTAGATTGTCAATTCCAATATCAATTGCTGCGGATAACCCTATATTAACCAGCTTCCAATCATCCACCCCATTGTCATAAACGACTTCTACTACATAGCACCCTACTTTGGGAACTAACCTCACCTCGATTATATCAGCCAGTCTTAAACCTGGTTTGACTGGAATGAAAATGGGCGACATGGATGGAGCAATGAAACCTTTTTTGAACGCAGTTTTACCGAGCGCTTGGTTATTGAATTTAATCAAATTTCGACCGTCAGAATCAATGTAACCAGGCATTTTAGGCTGGCCTGTAAACCTAGACGAATCAAGTTTCCAAGCAGACAAAGCCTTGAAATAGGATTGCCAACTATCAGCAACCTGCTTCAGGACAAGCTGACTGACTTTTGCAGGAAGCGATTTGTAATTGATATCTGATTTGAAGAGCTTATCCATAGCCGCTTGGGTGAGCGTTCCGTGACCATATATGAAACTTTGACGATTTGAGTATTGAGCGGTGTTGAACAAGTTCTTGGACGCGAAACAGGCTACCTCGCAGTAACCAAACCACTCGCTACTGCTTTTTATTTGATGTTGCTCCACTTGGTACGACATTACGGCATTAATTGATAGATAAAATGCCTAATTCTGAGCAATAGTTATCGATCAAACTATTTAACTATCTCAAATCCAACTTCAATCCGAAGAGCATATCTCCCGTTGGCCCCAGCGCGAGGGCTTAACGGGAGAAACAAGCTAATTACCTAGCAAATTAAGGACGCTGGATAATCTCTTCGAGCACCCGGCGCTTGGCCTTGGAGTCGATGCCCAGCAAGCGGACGTACTCGCCGCTGTGTTCTTTGAGACAGCTTTCGAGGGCGGAAATCACTTCGGATTCGCGGTTGGATGCGATCGGCGCGCAACTGCTCCAAGAACCGGTGCGGAAACGGCGCGCGTCGGCGTGTTCCGTGCCAATTTTGTAGCCTTGGGAAAGCAGGTTGCGGATTTGGTCGATCGTCTTGCCGGTCAAACTTCCGCTGCTGGCCGAACCAGTCGAAGCTGCTTTGTATCCCGATGTTGCGGCCGAGTTAGATGTTGCTGCCGGCTTAGCCGATTGAGCAACCGGGCCGTCGGGACGCTGAATAATTTCTTCAACTATGCGTCGCTTAGCTTTCGGGTCAATCCCGATCAAGCGCACGTACTCACCCGGGTACTCGTTCATCACAGCTTCCAAAGCGGCGATCGCCTCAGATTCGTTTCTGACTTGCAGCGAAGCCCCGCTTTGCCAAGAACTGGTGCGGAAGCGGCGCGCGTCGGCGTGTTCCGTACCCACTTTGTAGCCTTGAGCTAGCAAGCTGCGAACCTGAGCCACTGTTTCGGCACTCAATTTGCCGCTTGACACGGAACCGCTATTGTGGTGGGAAGCTTGTGCAACTTTACCGTTAGATTGGTGAGTTTTCGCACCGTTAGAACCGTTAGAGCCGTTGTCTCCCGGTCTTTGGACGATTTCTTCGAGTACGCGGCGCTTGGCTTTGGTGTCAATCCCGATCAAGCGGACGTATTCTCCTTGGTGCTCGGCCATGCAAGCTGACAAAGCCGCGATTACTTCTGAGTCGCGCTTTGAGGAAATCGGGCCGCAAGTACGCCAAGAACCGGTACGGAAGCGGCGTGCGTCGGCGTGTTCGGCTCCCACGCTGTATCCTTGAGCTAGTAAATTGCGGATGCTATCGGCAAGAGTTGAACTCAATTGGGTGCCGGCATTGGTAGAATATTTGGTTTGAGTCATATTTGGGTTTTTAGTTTGCTCGTTGCGAATTGGTGCTAGACAGGCGATGTTCTCAGCGCAGCGATAACCCGTTCTCAGAGCGTCATTGATGCCGATGACATGGGTCGCAAATTGAATGTCAGAATCTTGAACGTCAGGCAAGCGATCGGCTTGCTTCTGATTAGTGATGATGGCTCCCGAAGGTACGTACTTACCGGGGGGAATCTCCACATCTTTAATTAGTACGTGCATCATGACAATGCAGCCGTTGCCCACTCTGGCATTGAACACCGTAGAGCGAAAGCCGATAAAGCAGTTCTCGCCCACGTAGGCAGGGCCGTGAATTAAACTCATGTGGGTGAGGGAAGTATTTTTCCCCACCCACACAGAATAGGATTTGTCGTCGTCTCCTGTGACTCGGCCTTGTTCTAGGCCGTGAATCACTACTCCGTCTTGAATGTTGCTTCCTTCTCCGATATAAAAAGGAGTGCCTTCATCGGCGCGGATAGATGTCCCGGGGGCAATCATCACATTAGAACCGATATGCACATCCCCAATAATGTTAGAAAAGGAATGTACGAATGCGGTGTCGTGAATTTTGGGCTCAGCCAAGTTTTTCGACCAAGGCGTCGGGGGAGCCGCAACGTTGCGGACTGCCATAAATTAAGTTCTCCTAAGCTGAAAAATTTTTTGTTAGTTGTTAGTTGTCAACTGTTCACTGTTAGCTGTTCACTCTTCACTGTCAACTGTTCACTGTTAGCTGTTCACTGTTCACTGCCAACTGCCAACTGCCAACTGCCAACTGTCAACTGCCAACTGCCAACTGTCAACTAGCGGTACGGGTCGTCTTTTTTACTGTAAATGAGGCGGTTTTCTACATTGACAGTATCTATAATGCCTACTACTAGAGCATCGATCGGACGGTTTTCACTTCCGGGCGCGATCCGGGCTGCGCTGCCTCGGGTTACTAAAACCCATTCATCTATACCTGCGCCCACACAGTCAGCGGCTACCTCATAGCCGGGAACTGGCGAACCTTCCTCATCGATGAATTGCAGCAGTAGAAATTTCGATCCTCTCAGCGTCGGCTCTTTTTGGGTACTGACAACTGTGCCGAGAACTTTGGCCATTTGCATTTTAGGTAATAGGTAATAGGTAATTGGTAACTGTCATTTTTACAGGGTCACTTGTCTTTTTTTTATTAGCTTTGCTCAGTCCGCTGTCCGCCGTTTAGAGTTATTCGTCTAGTAACTAATGACTCATGACTAATGACTAATGACTCATGACTAATGACTCATGACTAATAACCAATATCCCATACCCACCTCAATTAAAAATTAAAAATGCTAAATCAAAAACAGCGCGATTTTTAATTTTTAATTACCAAACGCCCCTAACAGCCGTGAGCCTATCTTATGATCTGTTGAGGGGGCGAATGCCGCTCACGCCTTCACGGAACTGTTCTACAGCTTCGGTGTAGCGAATCGGCAGCACGTACTCTAAGTTTTCGTGAGGGCGGGCGATAATGTGGGTGGACATCACTTGTCCGCCGTTAACGCGCTTCACTGACTCTACTCCGGCGGCGACAGAAGCTTGCACTTCCGAGACATCTCCTCTTACAATGACCGTAACCCGAGCGCTACCGATTTTTTCGTAGCCTACCAAGGTGACGCGGGCTGCTTTGACCATCGCGTCAGCGGCTTCTACCACTGCGGGGAAGCCTAGGGTTTCGATCATGCCAACTGCAATTGCCATTGGTTTTACTCCTGATTGAATATTTGGGGAACTAAACAGTTAATTTTTGACGATCGCACAAATTTTCCTTTAACGAAATTTTTGTGCGCTAAGAACTTAGTAGCCTCGGAACTGTTCTACTGCTTCTGTATATCGAATCGGCAGAACGTATTCTAGGTTTTCGTGGGGGCGAGCGATGATGTGGGTAGAGACGACTTCTCCGCCGTTGACACGCTTGACGGATTCCACTCCTGCTGCGACTGAGGCTTGGACTTCCGACACGTTGCCGCGCACAATTACGGTGACGCGGGCGCTGCCGATTTTTTCATAGCCCACGAGGGTAACGCGGGCAGCTTTGACCATAGCATCGGCAGCTTCCACAACAGCGGGAAAACCTTTTGTCTCAATCATTCCCACGGCAATTGACATTTTTGAATCTCCTTTGAGGATGAGCGAAATTACCGTTACAAATCTTTGAGAAATCTAAAAATTTGGACGGGGAGGCCCACATTTTTTAGTAAGGCAGTGTAAAGCTTCCTATCCTATAAGAATAGGGGAAGCTGTCCACCTTGACAATATAAACTAACATCATAATGTTTAATAACAAAAATTAAAATTTTTTATGTTACTTAAACTAATTTAATATTTATTTAATAATCTTAATATAGAGAGGGGTAGATGCCGACGGCGTGGGGGATTAAAGTAAGTAATAATACTCATAAAGTAGAGTTCGGTATGTGAAGCCGGAGCCGATCGCACCCGGGAAACTTGGGGATTTCAAAAGGGGGATCGCGGGTAAATCGGCAAAAAAGGCAGTCTTGGCCCATCGGCCGGCATTTTTTTCTTTGAGTGCCTCCTCTGCTCAGCCTGTAATTTTGTCTTGAAATAATTATCAGTTTTGATGCTTTAATGTATAGTTAATCTGGAGTGCAAATTATTTTGCCACAACTATACGATCGGGTTTAGTGAAAGTTTTAGGGTATCGCGCGATCGCCCGCGACAGTTTTTGTATTGTAAAACTTCATGGAGTTTATAAGCAATTATAAACAATAATGGTATTATATTGTTGTGAGTGTTGAACAAGGAATACGCATAGCCCAAAAAACGCAAGTCTCAAATGCAACTAACACAGAGGCACATCATTAAATCAACGTCACACCGTTTCGCCCAAATAGACGAACTAGCTTTCAAGTCCAAAAACCTCTACAATGCCGCCCATTACGTCATTCGTCAGAGTTTTATTTATGGGTGGGGTTATGTCAGTTATAACGAAATGAACCGATTGATGAAGTCTCATGAAGTTTACAAGGCTTTGCCTGCCAAAGTAAGCCAGCAAATCTTAATGGTGTTAGACAAGAATTGGAAATCGTTTTTTGAAGCCGTTAAAGCTTACAAAGCTGACTCTTCAAAATTCACGGGTCGCCCAAAATTGCCAAAGTACAAAGATAAGACTAAAGGGCGAAACCTTCTCGTCTACACGATTCAAGCGATTAGTAGTAAACAGTTGAAGAAAGGAATCATTAAACTTTCGGGGACTGAACTTTTAATTAAAACCCTACTCAATCCCAACCAGATTTGTCAAGTTAGACTGGTTCCGAAATGTGATTCCTATGTAATTGAGATAATTTATGATGAACCGGAGTCCACCATCAGCAATGCCAACTCTGTAGCTAGTATTGATTTAGGACTAGATAATTTAGTGGCGTTAACTTCAAATCAACCGGGATTTATCCCTTTGTTGATTAACGGGCGACCATTAAAATCGATTAACCAGTTCTATAACAAACGCAAATCCCGATTACAATCCCAGTTAAAAGGGAACCGCAAAACTTCACCCCGGATGAGCGCGCTTAACTCGTTGTCGCCATCAAAAAGTTGATAATTACTTGCATCATGTTAGTCGTGTGATTGTTGCGATTTTAAATACCAAACAAATTGGGACGCTAGTAATTGGCAAGAATGCACAGTGGAAAACTGAAATTGATCTAGGGAAGCAAACCAACCAAAACTTTGTTAGTATTCCTCACTCTCGATTAATTGAAATGTTGGAGTACAAAGCTCGGTTGGCGGGAATCAATGTAATTGTGCAGGAAGAATCCTACACATCGCGGGCCAACTTCGTGGGTCTAGACCCAATCCCTGTCTACGGGAAAACAGAAAAAGAGCCAATGTTTACTGGTAAGCGTATTAAGCGAGGTTTGTACAAAACATCGACTGGTCAGTTAATTAATTCTGATATCAACGCTTCGTACAACATCCTCAGAAAAGCAATCCCAAATGCGTTCAGCGATGGGATAGGGAGCTGCGTAGTTGGGCCAATGCGGGTTAATCCGCTCAAAGTAAAAGTGAAGGGGGAGGGGCTTGAAGCCTCCCATGCCTATAAATGACTATACTTTTACCAGCTATAAAGGCAGCCAGTAATTTGAAGTTTAAGGGATAAATTAAATGACTCAATTTCTCCTCCAAGCCTGTTGGTGGGTACCTTTATATGGCTTAATAGGCGCAATTTTAACTTTGCCGTGGTCTACGGGCACCGTTCGCAGAACAGGCCCGAGACCTGCAGCATACTTCAATTTGCTGATGACGGTGTTAGCTTTCATACACGGATCAGTTATTTTTACAGCGACTTGGGATCAACCGCCCCAACAGTTGCTCGTGCACTGGGTGCAAGCAGCCGATTTAGATTTGTCTTTTGCAATAGAAATCTCCACCGTCAGCGTGGGAGCAATGGAGTTAGTTAGTGTTCTGAGTTTGCTAGCACAAATTTACGCTCTAGGCTACATGGAAAAAGACTGGGCGCTAGCTCGATTTTTTGGGCTGATGGGTTTTTTTGAAGCGGCAATTAGCGGCATTGCCATTAGCGACTCGCTGCTTCTAACTTACGCTTTGTTGGAAGTGCTGACGCTTTCAACTTACTTGCTAGTCGGGTTTTGGTACGCTCAACCGCTGGTAGTAACAGCCGCTAGAGATGCGTTTTTAACCAAGCGTGTAGGAGACGTGCCGCTGCTGATGGGAGTAGTGACGCTTTCAACTTTAGCGGGAAGTTTGAATTTTTCCGATTTGGAAATATGGGCTGAAACTGCAACTTTGTCTCCTGTAGTGGCGACTTTTTTAGGTTTGGCTTTAATCTCTGCACCTACGGCCAAGTGCGCTCAATTTCCCTTCCATTTGTGGCTTGACGAGGCGATGGAAGGGCCCAACCCGGCTTCGATTATGCGGAATACGGTAGTTGTGGGCGCTGGGGCTTATGTTTTGATTAAACTTCAGCCTGTTTTAGCGCTTTCGCCGATCGCCGATGCGGTGTTGGTGGTTTTGGGTGCGGTGACGGCTGTTGGCGCTTCCTTGGTGGCGATCGCCCAAATCGACATCAAAAGAGCACTATCGCATTCTACCAGCGCCTCTTTGGGTTTGGTGTTTATCGCCGTGGGGCTAAATCAAGTTGACATTGCTTTGCTGTTGCTGTTCGCGCACTCGATCGCCAAAGGCCTATTATTCATGAGCGTAGGGTCAATTATTACCACAACTAACACTCAAGATTTAACAGAAATGGGTGGGTTGTGGTCGAAGATGCCTGCTACCACTACGGCTTATTTAGTAGGCGCTGCGGGGATGGTAGCGTTGTTGCCTCTGGGCAACTTTTGGGCGATGCGGCGCTGGCTCAACGGTTTTTGGACTTTGCCTTTGTGGCTGGTAATAGTGCTGCTTTTAGTTAACGGTTTGACAGCGCTAAATTTAACTCGCATATTCGGTTTAGTGTTCGCTGGAAAACCGCAGCCGAAAACTCGCAGAGCTCCAGAAGTTGGTTGGCAGATGGCTTTGCCGATGGTAATTTTGACAGTGATTGGGCTGTTGGTGCCTTGGATGTTGCAGCAGTGGCAATTGTTAATTAGTTGGACTGGGCCTTGGGCGGAAACGGGGGATTTTGATACTTTAAATTTGCTGTTGAAGACTCTGCATCTTCCGCTGTTAATGTTATCTGGGTTGATTGGCGTTGCGGTTGGGGTGGCGATTTATTGGTACGGGGTTTTACCTCGACCGGTACGGCTGCCGGTGCCGGCGTTGCAGGATTTGTTTGCTTACGATTTTTATATCGATCGAGTTTACCGCTTGACTGTCGTTTGGGCTGTGGCTTTTATTTCTAAAATCAGCGCTTGGACTGATAGGTATGTGGTGGACGGGGCGGTGAATTTGTTCGGTTTTGCCACAATTTTCAGCGGTGAAGGGTTGAAGTACAGCGGCACCGGTCAGTCGCAGTTTTATGTGTTGACTATTGCGACGGGGGTTGCTGTGTTGCTGGCGTTGATTATTTGGCAGTTTTAAACCGCAGAGATTGGCAGATGAATTTTTCGGGGTTTGTCTGCTTTTTGTCTGATGTTATTTAATTTTCAACCGCAGATGAGGGCGGATGAACGCAGATGAACGCAGATGATTTTATTCTGGGTTTGTCTGCTTTTTTATCTAATTTTATTCAAACTCGATCGGCCACAATTCTGTCACCGCAACTTCCCAACCGGGCAAAAGTTCGGGAATTGAAATCATGTCGCCGTCTCTCAATACCACTGGCTCGGCTGTCGGAGTGTAAATTGTTACTGTGCGCTTGTCTGGGTCGATTAATATTCCTACTTTTGCTCCGAGTTCGATGAATGATAGAATTTTTTCTCGCAGGGGTTTGAGGCGATCGCACTGAGATTTGATTTCTACAACTAAGTCGGGAACGAGTTCGGCAAAATACCTTTTGCTTTGTTTGAGGCGATCGGCTGTCACAAACGAAACATCGGGTGCAGTAAGATTTGAATTGGGGAGGATAAACCCGCCGCTGGACTCAAACACTCGTCCGAGTTTGCGGGGTTTGACCCAGTTTAGTAAAACTCTGCCAAACTCAAGTCCAATTTCGCTCGATACAATGTCTGATGGGCCCATAATGATAATCTTCCCGTCTACGAGTTCTAATTGGTAGTCTAGATGCGCTTCGCAGAGTATACCTTGCAGTTGTTCTAAGTCGGCAACTGTTAGGCGGGTGGAAGGAGAACCGGATTTAATTTGCAAATCTTCTCGATCTGTAAGACTTGAGGTCATAGGAGGATTCCAGAGACATTTGAATTTATGTTAACAAGAAAATCAGCCGATCGCTTTTTTATGCAGTTGGTTTGCGTTAATGTTAAATAGAGTTCTAAAAACTGCGTAATAAAGGAAAGTTTTAATTGATGCTCAGTGCTTTAATCTGGATACCAATGTTGGCGGCCGCCCTGATTGGGCTCTGGCCCGGTGAGATCAGTTCTAAAATAGTTCGGAATGTCGCGATCGCCATTGCGGGTATAACTTTTATTCTTTCGGTGATTTTGGCAGTTCAGTTTGATGCCAGTCTCAGTCAGTTGCAGTTTGCGGAATTCATTCCTTGGATAGATGCTTTAGGATTGAATTACAATCTCGGCGTTGATGGTTTGTCTCTGCCTTTGGTAATTTTAAATACTCTGCTGACAGGGCTAGCTATTTACGCTACGGATGAGTCGATCCGCAGACCTCGACTTTATTATTCTTTGATTCTGTTAATTACAGGCGGCGTAACAGGGGCTTTTTTATCTCAAAATTTGCTGCTGTTTTTCCTGTTTTTTGAGGTAGAATTGATTCCGCTTTACCTGTTAATTGCGATTTGGGGAGGCGAGCGCCGGGGTTATGCTGCTACTAAGTTTTTAATCTATACTGCATTTGCGGGAATTGTGCTGCTGGCTGCTTTCTTGGGGACTGGTTGGCTTAGTGGTGCTTCTAGTTTCGATATGGTTGGTGCAGCGGGCGCATCGCATTTGCAAGGAGGATTGCCATTGCCTTTGGTAAGGCAAATTGTTTTGCTGGCAGGGGTGTTGCTGGCTTTTGGAATTAAGATGCCTTTGGTGCCTTTTCATACTTGGCTGCCGGATGCTCACGTAGAAGCTTCGACGCCGGTTTCGGTGCTGCTGGCGGGGGTGCTTTTGAAGCTGGGAACTTATGGGATGCTGCGCTTTGGTTTGGGTTTGTTTCCCGATGCGTGGGCGGTGGCGGCGCCGATTTTGGCGAGTTGGGCGGTGGTAAGCGTGCTTTACGGGGCGAGTTGCGCGATCGCCCAAAAAGATATGAAAAAAATTGTAGCTTACAGTTCGATCGCTCACATGGGCTACATTTTGTTAGCTAGCGCCGCAGCTACTCCGATTAGTATGCTGGGAACAGTTTTGCAAATGGTTAGCCACGGTTTAATTTCGGGGCTGCTATTTTTGAGTGTCGGCGTTGTTTACAAAAAATCCGGCACCCGCAACATCGATGTGCTCAAAGGTTTGTTCAATCCCGATCGCGGTTTGCCGATGATTGGCAGTTTAATGATCCTCGGCGTGATGGCTAGTGCCGGCATTCCGGGTTTGGCTGGATTTATTGCTGAATTTTTGATATTTCGGGGCAGTTTGCCCGTGTTTCCGGTGCAAACTTTGCTCTGCATGATCGGCACTGGTTTGACTTCAGTTTACTTTTTAATTATGGTCAACCGCGCCTTTTTCGGCCGCCTTTCGGATGTGGTGGAAAATTTGCCCCAAGTCCGCTGGCGCGATCGCATCCCTTCGCTGGTTTTAGCCATAATTATCGCAATTATGGGAGTGCAACCGGGAGTTTTAGTTGCTTTGAGCGAGAAAACAGCGATCGGAATGGTAGCTAATGTGCCACCGCAAGTTAAAGCGATCGCTCAAAACTTGAAATAAAATATGACCTAGGTTCGTAGCATCGGACATCTTGCAGCAATCTCAATAAGAGGATTTTTCGGGGGGTCGGGCGGGTTTATAGAACCTATTTGCAAGCTTTAAGGCTGTTGGCGAACCCGCCCCTACGGCTAATTGAGAATGGTGCAATATCTCAGTAGCATCGGACTTTAGTCCTATGGCAGTTTTCAATCCCATGAAATACAGCAGACGGCTGTAGGGAGACGGCACTGCCGTGTCCCTACCTATTCCATTCATCAGTGTATCCGTGTTCAAATCCTTGTCGTTCCTTCCTTCAATTAAGGTTAAATAAGAATGAAAAGTACCGTATTAAAACCCTCTTCCCATCCCCTATCCGCATACATTGACCTCTTGGAATCAGGCAAAGCTTTGCTTCCCGAATCGGCGGAAAATGTAGTAGAAGTTGTCGGCATTCTCAAAAGTTACGGTGTGGTTCTCGATGCCTATTCTCGCAATCTCAATTATATTGCAGAAGAACAGTTTTTAGTGCTTTTCCCGTTTTTTAAATATTTCAACGGAGAGGTAACGCTGCCCAAATTAATGCGCTATTTGTGGCACGATCGCATAAATTTTGAGTATGCTGAGTATGTTATGAAAACTATGCTGTGGCACGGCGGCGGGGGTTTTGACACTTATTTGGATACCCCGGAATTTAGCAGTTTGGTCGAAAAGGCGATCGCTGCTAAACTGAAAGGCAATTTTTTCATGCAGGGACTCAACAAAGCATTTCCTAATTTTTTGCCGGAACAAGTGCGGATGCTGGCTTACTACACCGGTCTCGGTCAGTTTTGGCGGGTAATGAGCGATTTGTTCATAGACTTATCTGATGCCTACGAAGCCGGTAAAATTAAGTCGATCGCAGAAGTAGTTGATTTTGTCTTAGCAGGTTTGGTTAGCGCCGCCAGTTTACCAATTACCTACAGCGTCAAGATTGGCCCTCAAGTCTACGATATCATTCCGGCGAGCGCTAACTTAACATTTTTACCAGATGTAGCAGTGCCTTATGTAGAGTCAATTTTCTTTCGGGGCACTGCGTTTTTTGGTACAGTTTCCTACAACGCTCAAGCTCATCAAATCCCGGAAGAACAAAGAGAATTTGCCTACGGGGCTTTGTTTGCTGACCCTTTACCGATTGGAGGTGCAGGGATTCCGCCAACTCAATTAATGCAAGATATGCGTCATTATTTGCCGGAGTATTTGCACGAAGTTTATCGCACTAGCTGTCGCGGTGAAGACGATGTGCGGGTGCAAATTTGCCAGAGTTTTCAAAAGTCGATGTTTTGCGTGACGACGGCGACTATTTTCGGTCTAGCACCTCATCCAATGAATACATCAGATCCAGAGGAAAGAAAGGCTAATCGGGCTTATTTGGAAGGTTGGATGGATCGATTTGGGAATTCTCGCTTGGATTGGGCAAATCAGCCAACTAATAGGGCCTGTCAGTTGTTCCCCGAACGGTAGAAGGGCGACTGGTTTTTAGGGAGAAATGTCTCTAGGAGTTGCCAAAATATTACCTGAAGAAAGCAATTGCTTTCTTTGGGAAGGCGAAAGCTCATCCTGGCGATCGCAATGATATCATGTCCATTAAAATAGCCCTTATAAGGCAAGTAGTGAAAACTTCAGTCCACAGACTTTTATGAGGACTGAAGTCCTCACTACCAAACAATTTTATATAGCAATCCTAAATCATTCTCATAATTATTGTAGGGGCAATCCGACCCCTACTCCCCGTGGTTGCCCTATAGATAGGGGGTAGGCACGGGGAGTAGGGGTAGCACTACCCCTACAAATTTATCTGAATCATTTAGGATTGCTATAGTAGTCATTTTAGCGGACATAATAGACCTCTTGCAAAAATAATTAGGACGGGCTCTTCGGCCCATCCCACAAGAGTTATTTTTTCTTGTGGGATGGGCCGAAGAGCCCGTCCCATCAATTGAGGAAAAGGATTTTTGCAAGAGGTATAATATGACCTGAGAAACTGTTTTTTTACTGTTTATTTTCGGCTCATTATGATTGCTTTCATAAGAGATATATCCGCTAACGCTTAGACTGGTAATGACAGGATAAAGCACTTGTTATTTCCGAACTATTTAGATTCGGACGAGAAGACTCAGCCCGTGAGAGTCCGTGCCACAAGTTCCCAGCAAACCATAAGTTTCTGCTAAATCCTTGACTAAAGCAGTTTGTTTGGGACTCGGTTTCCAAGGATTTGGATTACCGTAAGCATAGTAAATTTCTAGACCGTCAATGCCAAAACGGGCTGCTTCTGGGATTAGTTTATCTGCAGTCGATCGATACCTGCAAGGATGTGCGAGAACTGCTAAACCTCCTGCTTCATGAATAGCTTCAATTACCCTGGCTGCTGAATAACAATAAGTGCCTTCAGTGCTTTTACCTCGTAGGTATGGTTGGAGACTGGGATGTTGCGGATCAAAGGCGTAACAGAGAATGTGTACCTCATTGTTGAGCAATTCGGCATTAATTTCAGCGCCTGTCCAGAGACTAGGTGCTTCGCTATTTTTGTCAGGATGGTTTAATTTCCAATTATCCAGCCAAATTTGAGCTTTAACGTAGCCTTCGGTGCTGTGGTGGTCGGTGATAGCTAAGCCTTTGAGACCGCGGGCTATGGCTTGTTCCATCAATTTCTCTGGCTGCAATCGCCCGTCGGAGTAGACTGTGTGCATATGAAAATTATAGGAACCCGGACAGCTATCGGCATCAATTGTCTGAAAGACTTGTTTGAGTGCTGAGATATTCTGGGCTTCTGGTTTGAGGCTAGAACCGGGGAAGGGAGCGAGATTGACAGTCATAAGCGTTATTATAAAAAAAACTAGCTTTGTTTAATATATCGAATAAATTGATATGTTGCACCGATCGCGATAGTTACAATAGCGATTTACCGTGGTGCGGGGGCGGGTTTATGAGATTATTGATTTTAGGCAATTACGATCGGTAAAACCCGCCCCTACAGGTTTGTGGAAAATGCCACAAGATATCAATTCAATCGCACTTTAAACCTGCGGCTGCGGCTGTGGGAAATTCGATCGGCACAAATGTCAGACCAAATTGTTCTCTAGCACACGGAACAATATGCGCCACTCCTTTAGGAGGGTTTTTGCGATTGCCGGTCTTTGAGTCAAACTCAATTATACCCGTGGCTCCCTCGGCTTTAAAATTTGGATCGGCTAAGGTTTGTTGCATTCCTTGGCGGGTTGGTTCTGGCTGCATTTCTAGGGCTTTAATCAGCGTGCGGGCTGCATCGTAGGTTAAAGCCGATCGAGTATTTACCGGGCCTCCCCACAACTTTTCAGTATTTTGAGGAAATTTTTTGTCAAAACTGGTTAAAGGATGCCAGAACACAGATATAGCTAGTTTTTCGACAGACTTTAGCTGTTTGGCAGCTTCTAAAGTTCTCCAATCGTAGAGTCCCCAAGAGGCGACAATCCAATGGCGATCGTTGTTAGCTTTAATCATATCGATCGCATTTGGCTGGGCATTAGTGACTTGACCGTCGGGAATTAAAAGTAACGCTATTTTGCCGGCTTTCTCAAGTTTTTTTATTGCGGCTTCGGCGTTAAAATTATTTTTAGATAAGTCGTAAAACTCTCTAAGCCTGATAGTCGTTCCTCCTTGCGCTTCAAATTGCTTTTTGAATTCTTCCCACAAAGAAGCGCTGAACGGACTGTTGGGATTGTAAAATACTGCAACTTTTTTCTCACCGAGCGAGAGCAGTTGATTTACTAAAGCTTCAGCTTCGATGCTAGTTGTCGGAGCAGTCCGAAAGAAAAATTTTCGAGGTTTTCGCGTCAGTTCTTCGGTGGTACTTCCCGGAGAAAGAGCGACTAATTTATTGCGATCGTAAATATCTACTGTTGCCAAAGTCATCTCGCTGGCATAGTGTCCGATAACTGCTAAAATATCTGGTTGAGCGAGTAAAGAATTTGCCCTTTTAATTGCCTCTAACTTGAGATTTGCATCATCGGCAATGATGACTCTGAGACCTTTACCGTTAATAGATTTCGGTTCGATAAATTCTTGACCGGGAAAGTCTTGATTGCGCTCTTTTGCAGCAATCGCGCCTAAATTAACTTCGGTTTGAGCTTGAGCAATGCCGCGCAGCAGTTCTTCTGCTAAATTTGCGTTAGCGATGCTACCGTCGGGATTTCTGAGGATGGGAACAACGATCGCGATCGTGTAATATTCTGCATTTATTGCCTTCAGCAGGGCATTGTTGATATAAATTAAAGTTTCTGGATCTCTGCGGTCTTCTCGCCAGGACTGTTTGAGCAATTTCAAAGCATCAGGATAATTTGAGTCGGCCAACTCACTAATTCCCCTTTGTTTTGACCAAAGGGGCGAGGTTTGCACTAGGAGTTTTTCGCCAGAACTTACACCATCTGGGGAGGGTACAGCCACCGTTTGTGGCGGGGAAATTCTGGGGATTAAAAATGCGATCGCCAATGCAGCGCCCAGTCCCGCAACTCCGAACAGCAGCCAGCGAAAGCCCGATCGCAACTTCCGCGAAGTTTTGGGTACTTGGGGCCCTGCGACGATCGACAAATCCAAGTCTTGCAAAACTTCATCAACCGATTGGTAGCGGTCTTGAAAGTGGAAACGCACCATCTTGGTTAAAATATTTTTAAGCTTGTCGCTAACAGGTTCAGATGTTAAATAATCCCAGACAATTTCACCAGTTTCGGGGTCTTGTGGCAGATTGGTGGGACGCCGCCCGGTGAGGGCTTGAATCGCGATGATTCCTACTGCATAAATATCATTGTAGGGTTGCGGGAGAGACCGCGTATCGTGTTGTTCGGCAGGCATATAACCCCTGGTGCCGATCGCCTGCGAGCTGAATATTTCACCTGTAGAGTTAGAGGTAAAAGTGCCGATTTCTTTGACTGCCCCAAAATCAATTAAAACAATTTGTTGATCTGTTTTACGCCGAATTAAGTTAGAAGGTGTAATATCGCGGTGAATAATATTTTCTTGGTGGACTGATTTTAATATTTCCAGAACTTCTCGCAACAAAGCAACGGTATTTTTCTCATTCCACCGATCGCCCGCAGTGAGTTCTTTACTGAGCTGATGTCCTTTAACGTATTCTTGCACTAAGTAAAAATAATCGTTTTCTTCAAAGCTATCGAATAATTCGGGAATGCGCGAGTTTCTCCCCAGACGGCGCAAAGCGCTAGCCTCCCCTTCAAATCGGTTCCTTGCCCTCTCCAAGACGCGCGGATCGTTCGATGGGGGAAAAGGAATTTCCTTAACAACGCACAGAGGATTATTAGGTGTGTTTATTTGTACAGCCGTGTAGGTTCTAGCAAACCCTCCCTCTCCCAACAAAGCGATAATTTTGTAGCTTTCGTGCAGGATATCCCCTAAGTTGACACACATAAATTTTCCAACACCTCTTTACAGGCTGCGGCTTTTAATGTTGATTATAAGGACTTAAACCAAAAATTAGTCCCTTTTATGGTAAAATCCATTGTAGTGTAGTTGGCGCTTCCACGTCGAAAAACTCTCATAAAGGAAACAACTCCCACCACCATGTTCCCATGCTTCGATAAATGGTGTCGTCGCGAGAGACGATGTTTTTACCCACAAATCCCAAAAAACGGGGCTCACCCTCATCATAGATGACTCAGGTAATGGCGGAAAAGTGGCTCTTTAACTGCAAGAGTTGGCCGACAATATATGGCGTGAAATCGCCCAAAATGATAACTGGGTAGTCTTAGTAACTACACATTTATATGATGTAGTAAAAATTCTCTCATATAAATGTAAGCTTTTAAGCACTTAAACTATGAGCAGAGCTTTACCTTTTAAAGTTAAGACTGTTAATACCGCCGCAGTTGGTAGCAGTGCTAGGAAAAATCATCCCGGTAATTTTAAACGCCGTCTCAAAGAACACTGGATTCCTGATAATGGTTTTAAGCTCGAACGTTTTGGCTTTATTTGATATCAATTCCGGCTGCGCCGGAATGATGATATCAAATCCGCGCTTCATCGTCGGGCGAAAAGTCGAATCAAACTGCCAACAAATAATTCGCGTAATATTCATTCTTTTGACTCACCGTCAACAGTCAACAGTCAACAGTCAACAGTCAACAGTCAACAATATGATTCCTCTACAAAGCCAATAAAAGAGCCGTGTAAATTCCAGCACCAAGGGCAAATGCCCAAAACCGACTTTCTCGTTCTTCTGGCAATTCTTCTTTGAGGACGTTGAGAACAATTCCTCCGGCTAAAAAAGCAAATAAAACTGCGATCGCAGTTTTTCCAATTTCAGTAGCGCTACCCAACACCCACCCCACAATAATAGCTGCTGCTAGTATCCAGCGTCCGATGCGATCGTAAATATGTTTGTGGTGTTCCCGCAAACCAGAGTCGTTCACTGCAAAGTGCAGTGCCATTGCACAAGAAAACAACAGCAGATTGGTAATGCCCGGTTCTTCCCGATGCACCAGCAGATAGCCAATCAGAGCGTTGTAGATTGCAAAAGAGCCTATGTGCAACCAAAAAACACCAGGACTGGTCACATCCTCTTCGCCACGCTGACGAGATAAATTTGCAATTTGCTCCAAGCCGTAAAATACAGTCAATCCTAACAAAGCTATTAAATAAACGTGGTGTTCTAGATAAGAAATAACTCCTGCTTCTACTTGCTCTAATACCGCTTGGTGCAGATTTAATTCCGGTAAAATATGCACAAAAACATAAGCTACCGAAACCCCACCAGCCGCTGAAAGCCAGCCACTGCGAGGAATAGGAGCAAACCGCAACTTGCCGCAAAATAAATGTGTCAGCGCTAAACCAATGGCAATCAGCGCGGTTAAAGCTAAATTATTAGGAGCCGATCGCAAAGCTGCTGTTATTACCATAACTCTGCTCAACAAAATTAATCCTCTCCTAAAACTTTAATGACTTGGTGATACTGCTCTTGGACATCTTTCTGGTCTTGCTCCTGAGAGATTTGTTCGCGGCTACTATTTAAAATCATCTCCGCCTGACGGCGTAAAGCTTCTCGTTGTTTGGAATTGCGGGTATAAGTGGCGATGCAAGCTATAGCTTCCAATAAGCGAATTGTTACCGCCACATCTGATTTACTGTACTGGCGAATTTGGTTAAATGCAGCATCGACTAACCCTTCAAAGGTCACTCCTTCAACAATGACGCGCAAATTATCTTCATCGTCGTAGCGATAGGGCGAGGGAAAATCCCTTTGAGCGAGGCGGGATAATCCGGCGCTGAGTCGATCGATACACCGAATCGCAGTAAATGGATCGTTGATAGCAGGAGAAATCGCACGCAAGGCAATTTCAACTAACTGATCGATTGGAAATTCTACATCTTGATATTCAGTCCGTTCTTTGCCCAGAATAAAAGCATCGTTAATCTGTTGTTTCAAGCTTTGATTCACCCCTTTTTCCGGGAAAACCATCGCTAAATCGCTGCCCCTGACGATAAACTTTCCCGGTCTAGTTTTAAGACGTAGAAGCAGATTGTACTTACGGGCAATTTTCATTAATTCGTTGTCATCGATTGCTTGCAAATAACCCTCGCCAGTGGCTTTGATTGGACTTGCTTCCGAGTCAAAATTGGCAGGAATTTCTCCCAATTGTCCCGAGTTGTTCGCTTTACCTCCTCCGATTTTTCCGGGAAACAGACGATCTAGAGCTTTGTCTAAATCGCCACTAACCTGAGTAATTACATGGGACGCTTGAATAATGGTTGATGCGTGATGGATAAAGTAAATCAGTACCCCGATACTGGCAATTGCCAATCCAGTACCAACTGTAACCGAGAGTTGGGGTACAAAGAGAGTGTATCCTTCTCCTTCTGAATGAATGGTTCGCAGTACGAGTAAACAGTAAATAAACGTGCCAATGAAAGTGCCAAGCACGATTTGATTGCCCGTATCCTGCATAAAATTACGCAGCAATCGGGGGCCAAAATTTGAACTCGCCAACTGAAGCGCCACAATAGTAATGGAAAAAGCTGTAGCAACAACGCTGACCATTGAACTGGCAACCGATGAAAGAACCGCTCGCGCACCATCGGCTCCACCCGTGTAAATCCACCTCCAGTTTGGTATATTACCCGTGCGGTCAAGTGTCAGCATTGCGATCGCTAAAATCATCGACCCCACCGCCATCAACGTTGGGATAAACCAGTAGCTAGAGTGCAGCGAGTCCCAAATTTTGCTTAACTTGACATTTTTCATGAGTTGGGGTGGCGTGAAGATTGTCCGTTGCCATCTTGTTGCGATCGCTGTTCAATTAGTTGTCGCAGAGAACCGCTGATGCTGCGGGGTTTGGGAACTTCGCCATTACCAGCGGGCCATCCTTCCCGTTGACGTTTGCGATCGCCATCCGTCTCTTCGGTTTGGTCGTGAAACAAAATTTGCTGCGTAGGAAAGGGCAAGTCGATGCCATTGGCAGTCAGCTTTTCCTTAATCGCAGAAAGTACCTTGTCCCGCGATCGCAGATCGTCCATTCGTCGCGGCGGAGCAATCCACCATCGAGCGCGGATATTGACGCTACTTCCTGCAAGTTCCATCAGCAGCACGTCAGGAGCAGGGTCATCCAAAACCTCATCCACACTCTGCATGGCTTCCATCATTAACTGCTTGGCTCGGTCAATATCATCGCCGTAGCCGATACCAACGTCGTATTGCATCCGGCGTTTATCAAAGGCGGTATTCACAGTAACAGAATTAATGAACAATTCCGCATTGGGAACTACAATCCGGCGACCATCATAGGTTCGGATTGTTGTAGCGCGAGTTTCAATATTTTCTACGGTTCCCTCAAAGTTTTTAAACACAATCTGGTCATCGATTTGGAACGGTTCCGTCAAAAGAATTAGGATACCAGCTAGGAAGTTTTGTAAGATATCGCGAAAGGCAAAACCAATCGCTACCCCGCTAATTCCCAGCAGTTGCACCAAATCGCCTGCTTTAAATGTGGGAATTATAATCGACAAGGCAATAAACAGACCAACCAGAACAGTAATACCCTGCGCTAACCTTCCCAACACCAGTCCCAAATTCCGGGATTGGCGGTGGTTGCGGGTAAGCCGCCTGACCGCTCTCTTAATTGATCGGCCAACAAAGAAAAAGATTGCAAAAACAATTAACGCTAGTATCATATTAGGCAGCATGACAATGAAGCCATTGATCATGCTCTCAATCTTGTCCCAGACTCCCGATATTTCTGCTGTCATACAACTTCCTCTTGCATCAGTCGTTCTTGATAGTATTAAAATTAGCCATGTCAAACTCTATCTTAAGGCTGTAGATTACTGTAACGTGAGGCTAATTTAGGACTTACACAGCCACAGTAAATATTGGGGATGGTTCGTTACGCAGAAAGCTAACGCACCAACAAATTTTTTCAAGTGGATATCGAAGCCACATCTTGACCGTTGAGTTTTTGTGCGATCGCATCCAGCACCCTCTGTTCTGCTTCGGAAACCTCTCCCTTACTTTCGGCAATGCGACGGCATTGAGCTAATAGCGGTACTGCAAAGTCGGGGTTAAGTTGCTCTAACAATGCACCCAATGGTTTGGGGGACTTGATGTTAGCAGCAATCCTTTTGAGAGAATCGGCATTTAATTGCAATGCCTTCAATTCCGGCAGAATATCTTCCCAGTTTTTGTTGGGATAACTTGCCAAAATCATGTGAACCATAATTTGATCCATGCCTGCTTGCTGGGCGATCGCAACATCGAGATATTTCTCGCTTTGTTGCTGAATCGCTTGCAGCGTTTCGGTGCCAGGTTCTTCAGTCTCTTCCCTCACTTTGGCTTCGTAAAACTGGCGCGCCGCATATCCCAGCGCGTACAGCATCGTAGCATTCGTACTCGCACCAATCATCGCGCCAGCCAGCGGTACGTTGCGTAAAAAGCCCAAACCAGCTCTCATTGCGTTGCTACCGCCTAGCGCTAACCCAAAAATTGCCAAAACCTCGCCTTTTCGGGCTGGATTTTGCAAATCCATCCCATAAGCGGCGGCAATTTCATAAACCATTTCGGTTTGAATCGCAGTAGTCGCGGCTAAATCGATCGCCAGCAGTGCAGCCGCGACACCGGGTAAAATGCTGCTAGCAAATCCGACACCACCGGCGTGGATCGCTTTTTCCACCATAATGCGATGAGCAATTTCGCTGGGTTCTTCATTGGGATACTTTTGTTGGAGTTCCTTGACTTGAGCTTCGGCTTTGGCTAAGTCGATGCGATCGCTGAGTCCAACTAACCAATCAAGCCTGAGTACCCCTGCTGCTTGTTTAACCAAGGGAAGATTGCCAACATAAGTTACCGCCTCTCCGGTTCCTTGCGTCGCTTGTCCAATCCATCGATAAGTTTGTTTAGCAGCAGCTTCCCCCCAATTAATTGCTGTGTCAACAACCGCTTTGCCTGTATTCAGTGCAGATTCTGTTGTCTCGGCAATGAAATTTAACAAACCAGACTTTTGCTGTGAATTAGTTTCTTTTTTTGGCTTTGATTGGTGATCCATCACTGTTTTTTCAATTAACTACAATACGCCAGGTTTTCAGTTTGGAAGTAGCCTCTCAGAGGCACTGTAATCGGCATCCAACCATCCGTTCTTAAACTTTCAATCTCACTCTTCGTCCATTCGCGACGACTCCAACGCTTTCCCATCAGTGGAAGGTACTTGATGTACGTTAATTCCTTTTTGGGCTGCAACTTGGCTGCTGTTAGTAGGAGGCGGGGCGGTGGCGACTTCACACGCTCCGAGAAAACCACCATATACGCAGCCTTGTATCGGGGCTGTAATTGCTATCCAGCGATTCTCACCAAGACTTTGAATCGTCACATTTCCTGCGGAATCAATGATGCCAATCGCTTCGCTGTTAGCCGTCGGTTGTCGCCGAACATTAAGACCATTCCTCGCAATAACCGGGCGACAGTTTTCTGAAGCTTGCGCTAGTAGATATTCACCTTGAATCTGTGTTTGATTTGTATCAGCGGCGAACGAGGGAGCAACTAAAACTGTTGCCGTTAACAAGTTCGATCTTGTTAACGTTGTATATTTTTGCCAGCTCCTCTGCTGTTGCATCGCTTTATCTTCTTTTAAATCTCTATGCCCAAACCTTATAAAAGGTTTTTAGCTCGTTCATCTGTCTTCCCCCTTGGAGACCCCCACGCTCACCTGTACTCAGGGAGCGTGGTGGGAGTCCAAGGGGGGCAAGGTTTATGCTGCATACGAATAACCATCCTTTCTGTGAATAATTGAACAATATTTGTGGCTAACCCCTGACACCAATTCTGATGCGGCAATATTAAATGAACCACTCGTTCTAACGGCAACACGCCCAACATATTTACCAACTTTCTTGCCAGAAGTAACGATTGCTTTGACAATATCTCCAGTTTGAAAACCTTTAACAAACTTAAGCCGGGGAACATAGCGACATGGAAATCCAAACTTATCGGTACGACACATTTGGCGCGTCCCATGCCCAGTAGCTTTAATTAACAACGGTTTGCTTGTTAAAATTTCCAACGATTCAACTTTCCCTACACAAGCTGCATCTAGCCAGTGAGTTTTAGCTAAGTTTAATCGAGTGCGATTGAACTTTGTTAAGCCACCACTGCCAGTAGAAACAGGCAAACCAATCATGCTAAGCCGATTAAATAATGCCCAACGAGTTGAATTGACTGCTGTCGCATCTTTTAAAGAACGCTTTGATTGAGACAAAACCCGTTTTAAAACCTCTGGCTTTTTAGACAGGAATTGCTCTATATTTTGAGTTCCTTTCTTGATATTGCACTTTTCACAAGCAAGGCAAAGATTAGAAATGCGATTAGAACCACCCTTAGCTTTGGGATGAATATGTTCGACTTGTAATGGTGTATTTGTAATACCACAGTAAGCACACTTTCTCTCCCACTTGTTGAGCAAATATTCCCGAACCTCGTAGCCACACAAAACGCCTTGTTGGTACTCAATTCCAGAAATTTCCGGGTTTTCTAATTGTTGTAAGTCAAACCGCACCAGTTCTTGAACAATAGAAACAATGGGGGCAACTTTCATCAATTTAGTCACCCATGTTATAGTTGTTTCAACGCGATGTTGCAAACTTGGGGCTAGCCAACCTTTAAGGCGAGTTCTATTTAGGAATCTAGCTGGACGATAACGAGTATGGCGATTTCTCCGGACTCTACGTAATGAACGACGAGATTCAAGGCTGGCTTTAATAGCTTGACCTCGGTGAGTCAGTTCTGCGCCAAAGATTACTTTTTCTCCTTGCAGTAATGCGAACCCAGTGGTTTGAGAGCCAGGGTCTATTTTGAGAGTGATTGGTTTTTGGGTTGCTGTTACCTCTACCTTGAGAATTAGTGTGAATGGATACCTTTTAAAAACAGCAGCTTTGCCATTAGTTAGCAATTTACGGGCCATTCCTGGGTGGATTGGATTGAGCGGTCGTTTTTGGGTATCTAGTACAAAAACAAAGTTAGACATTTTAAGTCCTCCCTTTCGGGGTAATGTTAGCTTCGTCAATGTTTAAGGTCGGTAACTATCTTAAAAGCACTGGCTTAACCCTTACACCTGTTTAACTTTTAAGTTCTAGAGCAGAGAACTAGCAACGCATTCTCTGGTAGGTCTTTAACACTTGCCTTAAACGTAGTGATTTAACACCTAGACTGGTCAACTTGGCAATTTCTGTGCCCCCACTATATCGGTACTCCGATTAGTGGTGGGTGGTTGACCGCTAATCAAGCATAAACGCGAGGTTTGCGAGCGCCAACAGCACCACCCACCATTGCCGCTGCCAAACTCAGCAAAGAGCCAAGTAGAAATGACCAAGTAGCTTTAGCTGTATTACCAGCTATATCGCGAACTTGATTTGGGCCTACATTCTGCGCTTGATTCGGTATATTAACGCCGCCCTGTTGTTGTACTTGATTGGCAATTTCTCCAGCATTAGCAGCCGCAGCGCCAACAGCACCCGATATCCCGCTTCCTAATAACCAAGCACTAAGTGCTAATGTAGCTCCCCAAAGAATTGCTGCATTCAAAAATGCTGTTTTCTTGGTCATCGGGCCGCAGCTTTGAGCCATCACCCAACCGCCCAAAAATAGGGAAATTAGCAAACTGATAATCGACCAAATTACGACCCCAATACCAACGGAACCTGCATCCGCGCCTGTTGCACCTGCGGTTAATCCGATCGCCATTCCCAAAGCGCTTAAAAGTAGTTGAGTACCCAGAGCGATCGCAATTCCTGCCAAAATTGGCCCCCACCTCACTTGGTCGTGGTAATCCACCAGCGGATTGACGATTGTAGGCTCAGTGAGTTCACTGCCCGATCGATCTGGATAAGTCATAAAAGATTAACCCCTGCGTTACGTCATTTTTTTTCTTGAAGGTAATTTAATTTTACTTAATCATCATTACCAGAATATCTACCGATGGGCATAATATTTTTAAGTTAAAAATTCTAAATATCAAAAGTAGTAACTTCGCTCATAAAATGGAAATTTCCTTTAAAAAAAAACCAGCAGCTCGTTTATAGATGCCCTTAACTTTGTAGGATATCCCCTAGTTAAGGTGATCATAAAACCTAATAAATCCTTGTGAGAGTTGCTGGCAGAAACGTTGTAGGTTGGCTCCACCCAACCTACGAATCATTAGATAAATTTACCCCTTTGAGTACAGGAAATCTAAATTCATCTACCTAAAGATAGAAAAATATAAAAAAATATCGCTATCTTGATGATTTTCACTTTGCTGAATCATTCATAAGAAGGAAGTATTAGAACTGATATCTATCTAAAGTAGGTACACAAGTGGATGTAGATAGTACAGGAAACAACAATGTTACTTTACAAAATTGAGGATTTTAATCCCAACTACCGCCAAGCAGCTTTTGATGACGACGATATCAAAGGGGCGGAGGTGTATGCCGGAAATACCGATGATAAAATTGGCACGATCGATACTGTGCTAGTAGATGAGACAGGACGTTTCCGCTATTTTGTGGTAGAGACTGGTTCTTGGATTTTTGGCAAAAAAGTTTTACTTCCCATTGCTCTTTGTCGGATTGATTTTAAGGGGAGGCGCGTTTACGCTACAGGTTTGCAGAGTAAAGACCAAGTAGAAAAACTACCCAGGTATGAGCATGGGACGGCAGTTGATTACGATTATGAAGAACAAGTGCGGGGTATTTATCGTACTTCAACAGTAGAAGCGTCTGTACCAGTAGAAGCATCATTACCTTTAGAAGGGCCTGTTCCAGTTTCGAGAACGTATTCTGTCTCGCCTCAAGCTCGTAAAGCTGCTTATGACCGGGATACCTATACTTACGAGCGAGAACCCGAATTGTATCAGATGAACGAACAGGATCATCAAAAACTCAAACTGTACGAAGAACGATTAGTTGCAGATAAAACCCGTCGCAAAACAGGCGAGGTAATAATTGGCAAACAAGTTGAAACCAAAACGGTACAACTGGAAGTTCCTGTAGAAAAAGAGCGAGTTGTGATTGAGCACACAACTCCTGAATATGCAGGGAGTCGAGTAACTCCAGATACCGCCTTCAAGCAAGAAGAAATGGCACATTTTGAAATCTACGAAGAAACTGTCGATATCAAAAAGCAAGCGTTCGTGCGCGAGGAGGTGCAAGTCAGAAAAGAAGTTGAGCAAGATACGGTTGAGGCAACAGACACAGTACGTCGCGAAGAGTTAGATGTAAAAAAAACAGAATCGGATTCGGAGGGTAAAAAAAGTAATCCGCTTTAACTCAGCCAAAGAGTATCGTTAAAAATGCAAAAATCAGGAGGAAATTTATTATGTCTACTCGCAGGCATTTACCGTCAATCAGCGTAGCCTTTTTAGCTTTAGCCGTTAGTGTCAGTGGCACTGGTTTTGTGCTAAGTTCCCAGCAAGTTGCTGCTCAACAAGCTAAATCGAAATTTCCTGATGTACCGCCGAATTACTGGGCGCGTCCGTTTATTGATTCCTTAGCTGAAAAAGAGATTGTTACCGGATATGTAAACGGAACTTTTAGACCAAAACAGGTTGTGGATCGGGATGAATTTTCGGCGATGATCCACCAAGCTTTTAATCGAGCAAGCGTTAGAAAGATACCGAGTGGAAGTTACTTTAAGGATGTGCCTAAAAACTATTGGGCCGAAACTCCGATTCAAGAAGCTTATGAAACGGGATTTATGAATGATTTTCCTGGAAAGGAGTTTCGTCCCAAGCAGCCCTTGACTAAGGCACAAGCATTAGTTGTGTTAATGAGGGGTTTAAATATGGATTACAATCCCCCTGTTGTCAAAACTGATCCAGCGGCTGTAACTGCAGCCAAGCCAACTCCAGTAAATAAACGTCGAATTGCTAGGAACCGTTTGGCATTTCCCCTCGCAGCGACTGTTTTGATGCAGCCGTTATTACCTGTAGTGGCAAGGCTGCAGCCTGCGGCTGCGCCCGCACCTAAACCGGCTAAGGCTGTTCCACCAACAACGACAAAAGCTGCAACTGCGCCTACTAAAAATTCGGCATTAGATTTTCTCAATTCGTACTATAAAGATGCGGGGAAACTTCCTAAATATGCGGTTGAGCCAGTGGCAGCAGCGACAAAGGCAAAGATAGTGGTCAACTATCCAGATCCCACAGTTCTTAATCCGAACGAGTTGCTCAGTCGGGGTAGTGCTACTGCCCTAATTCATCAAGCTTTGGTCAATCAAGGTCAGATAGAACCGCTTCCAGACAAGAATACTGCTAAGTACATTCCTACGAGCCCACGTCGCTAGTTTTCCCATCAACTTTAACTTGTTTACGCCTGGATTCGATTGACTCGAAACCAGCGATAGCCGTAGGCTTCTAAGGGAATAGAGGGCGAGTCGGCATCGAGAGATTCATAGAGACGATCGCCAAATAAATCGAACAGATTGCTGTATTCGTTAGATTTGAGCGTAGCGGTACAAGGCTTGTCGGCTAGATTGTGGACAGCAATCACCGTCCTGCCTTTCCAGTCGCAGCAGTGGGCTAACACCGAGGGAGAGTCGGTTTCCAGAATTTGCCACTTGCCCCTACCCAACTCAGGACATTGCTTGCGGATGCTGATTGCACGTTCCATCCAGTTAATTAATGAGGCAGGATCGCGCTGCGCTGCGGTGACATTGACTTGTTTGTAACCATATTCTCCGTGGGCGATCGCAGGTCTGGCAAGGGCATCAGTTGCAGCCGTCGAGAAGCCACCATTCGCGGCATCTGACCATTGCATCACCGTCCGCACGCTGTCTCGACCTTCCAGCGAAAGGTCATCGCCCATGCCAATTTCTTCGCCATAGCGCAGCATGGGTGTACCAGGCAGGGTGAAAAGCAAGCTGTAGACCAGTTCAATCCGGCGGCGAGATCCTCCCATCATCGGTGGTAAGCGACGACGAATCCCACGCCCGAAAATTTGCATAGTTTTCTCAGGGGCAAACGCTGCAAAAATTTCCTCTCGTTCCGATGAAGTAATGCGGTCTAGCGTCAGTTCATCATGATGGCGCACAAAATTAAGCCACTGACAAATATCAGGAATATCCGGTAAGATTTTTAGTCCATCGCGCAATGCTGTGGATTCTTGACGCGCCAGTGCCAAAAACAGATGCTGGTTCAGCAAAAAGTTGAACAGGATGTGCATTCTGTCGCCCTTATCAAAGTAGATAGAAATTTGCTCGCGATCGACATTTGCTTCTGCCAGCAACACTGCATCACCCCGACGCGATGACACAAAATCTCTCATTTCTTCCAAGAAACCTCGCAGGCTTTCGGGGTCTGCACCTTCGATGCCAATTCCTTTAATTAAAAAGGGAACAGCATCAATGCGAAATCCAGACACGCCCAGTTCTAGCCAGAAACCCATAATTTTGCAGATTTCTTCTCGTACCGCCGGATTGCCAATATTCAAATCTGGCTGTTCTTTGTAGAAGTGATGCAAATAGTAAGCTTTTGCTTGTTCGTCGTACTCCCAAATACTCTCCTCAGCATCGGGAAACACCAGCAATTCTGGATCTGTTTTGGGTGGATTTTCTGACCACACGTAGTAATTGCGATACTTGGAGTTTTTATCGCTTTTGGATGCCACAAACCAAGGATGCTGATGGGACGTATGATTTACTACTAGATCGATCAGCACGCGAATGCCTCGTTCCTTTGCTTGGTGCATGAACTCGACAAAATCTCCCAGGGTTCCCAGTCGCGGATCAATGTTGTAGTAATCCATCACGTCGTAACCATTGTCGCGGTTAGGGGAAGGATAAAACGGCAGCAACCACAAACAAGTAATTCCTAGCGCGGATAAATAGTCTAGGCGGTTGATAAGTCCTTGAAAGTCGCCGACACCATCGCCGTCCGAGTCCATGAAGGTTTCAACATCGAGGGAGTAGACAATTGCGTTTTTATACCAGAGGTCTTTCATTGCAGTAAATTTCCTAATAGAGAAACTGTGTAACATGGCTGTGTTAATAAACACGGCAACAGGGCTATTTAGCAAGCTGAATGCCACGGGTATAGCTCATCTTTCGGAATACGAACCTAAGTTTTGTTTGTCCCGATTCAAAATCTATCAATCTAAAAATAGATGAAATATCTCTCAATATAATAAATGAATTACGAAAAAAAAACGGTTGATTAGGCTAACTACCATTAGCAGGAGCGATCGCTACCAATTTCAGATTAGATGTTCATCCCAATAGCCACCTTGCTTAGCTTGTAGCTGCACTGTCTTCGCTCTCTTTCGCCAAGACAGTGCTTTCGCCACCAACCTTAGTTAAATCTAAATCGGTCAGGCCTTGTCAATCCTAACGACATAGGAGTGGTGTTTGCCTTTAGCGATCGCCAATGCTGCCAACTAATCTTCTACCCAATTGAGTAACCCAAGAGAAGTAACAGCTCCAAAAAAGTGAGCGCCAATCAAATTGACGTTTGCCATCGTCACAAAAATATCTAGGGAACGAATCACATTTTCTGGCGCATAAGCTGCCATCGCTTGGGGCTGACTAAGAGTTTTCGCTAGGACTACAGCAACTGTTTCTTCAGAAGCAACAAACGCGATTAATACCCCCACCAAACTAGAAACTAATCCAATCCGTAAGGTGTGAGTAATATGTTCTTTGCTGGGATATACCTGGGAATTTTCGGCGTGCAAAAGTCGGCCTAAAAGCCTATAGCGAAAATCCCAAAAAATTCTAAAGCACAGCAATAACAGACCAATTATTGCTAAAAATACCCCGAAACCAATACCTGCATTATTGGCTTGTTCGCTCATGTTGCGACCCAACATAGCAAATAATAAAACAATGCCGGAAACAGCACCCAAGAATAACTGTATCCAGAAGCTAAATCTGCTGAACAAGCGAAAAGTTGCGACGAATTCGCTTTGGGTCAGCGGTTGCGACAAGGATTCTGGTTGATTCATTATATACACCTTATTGCTGAATTTATCATCAAAAGAAACGAGGCAAGAAAAAGGTTCTGCTTGTGTTCATGGGGCAAGCGATCGCCTTGTGGTTAGCTATTAGACTTCTCCCGAAAACTTCGTTAAGGGCAGGCAGGATGCCTAACCCCTACTCCCCGCAGTAGTTATGACAGAGGCCTATTGGTTACTGAGGAATCGCGGAGGGATATACCCCTGTAGCAACTAGCACAGGTTTGTTGGTATACTCGGCTTCTAGCTTCTGCTTCAATGTCAAATCCCATTGCAGATCGTAGTCCCGCTCAAGTTCAGCGAGGACAAACGAACGCAACTCGCCGGTTACGGCAACCTTCTCACCTTCTTGCACGGTTGGTTTTGGAACTGTGTGTATCACTAACAAGTCTTGTCCGCCAATTAATTTGTCTTCATCCAAAGTGAACGAGTTTGGACTTCTGAGGCTTTCGACTTCACCGCTGACCGCCAGTGTCTTGCCGTAGTATTTTTGGGGGTTTGAGGTGAGTTCACCCGGTGTGGGGGCTAGCGCCATCGATTGTGCAACGATCGCAGGTTTACTTTCGTACTCGGCGTACAAGTTTGACTCTAAGCCTAATTTGTACTCGCGCTCAATATCTGCAAGGACAAAATTGCGAACTGTTCCCGTTACTTGAACTTCTTGACCTGATTCAGCCGGCAGCACAAAAGGCTTGCCGGTGGCATTGACAACCAAAATCGGTTCGCTGCCAAAAAAGTCCTTATCGCTAACTGTAAAGGTCGATGGCCCCAATTTCTTGACTGGTTCGCTTCTGACGGTCACAGTTTTGCCAATTAGTTGTGCTGTGTTATCAACCACATTCTCGGTTGTCGTGGGAATCGAACCGGTTGGTGCAGGTGCAGGTGCAGGTGCCGTTGCTTCCCGCTGTGGGGTAGTACAAGCCGGAAGCAGGATAGTTGCTAGTGCGAGTGCGATCGCTCCTCCCTTAGCATTCGAGAGCTTTTGAGTGTAATTGTTCAAACGATTATTAACCATTGAAAAACCTCCAAAATTTTTTCTGTTTATTTTGTTGATGAAGCTACAGAATTTGTGTTCAAAACCCGGTCTTTTTATAGCCTAATTCAAAAACACTTGACCGTCAGGTTGAATTCTTAAAACCCCTTGATTGCTATCAAAGTTACTCGTTTCATCTCTGGAAACTGCTACCATCCCTGTTTGAGAACTAGACATGGGTTTAACTTTCAGCAGCCCTCCATCTTCGCGCACCATTGTGACAGTCAAAGGCGTTGGTAGATTTTGCAGAACAATTTCTGCTTTACCTGCTAGCATTCGGGATTCAGTATGCCCGATTTTGGGCGGGCAAATAGTCGCGAGTCACCGCTCAATTTTGAAACAGTACCAATGTTTCTTCACTGGTGCGATCGCCTCTACTAGAACTGAGATTAACCTCGTATCGGGTTCCTGGTAGAGAAATGGTCGGCTTAAAAGCAAAACTGAATTTACCTTGTTCATCCGCCCGAATTGTGCGTTCGAGGATATTTCGTTCAACTCCAAACAAACCTGCCACAGAAGAGGTAGCCTGAACGTTGACATTAACTGTCGCATTTGGGGCGCTGCGTCCTTCCACTTCCACCGTCCCGCTGACGCGAGCATTTTCTTGGGGAGTGATAATTTCTAGCGGGATTTCGGCAGTGTTGGAACTGCCATCATCGCCAGCAATTAGCTCTCGATCTAAACGGGAACGAATAACTTGATTTCCCGACTGCAAACTAGCAGTAACCGCCGCACCTGCAGGGGGGAAATAATCTTGGCTGCGGATCGTATATTCCCCTGTGTAAACGCCGTTGGATTCTTCCCGCATGGGAATGTTATTAGCAACTCCTTCAATGGAGAAATTAGCTGTAGCGTTGGGAGTGCCGAGCAATTTGAAATTGAGCGTGGTTCCCGGAGCTAACTGCTGTACTGGTTGAGCAATGAAGCGGTTAATAGACAAAGATTGAAAGCCGCGATCGTTATAACCAGCAACTAGAGGTTGTTGCAAGCGGGTGCTACTGATGCGATCGCCTTGTTGCAAATTTGCCCGCACAACTGTATTTTCGGAAATTCGATCGCCCTCGCGAATCACGTAGCTTCCCTCGTAAACTCCCGGTTGAACCTCCCGCATCGGCAGATTTTGCACTGCATTGGGGATAGTCAAGGTAGCTCTCGAATACGGGGCTCCTCGCAGCACGAAAAATAGTTCAGTTCCTGGCTCTAATCGCTGTACTGGATACGCGGTAAAACTGTCTATCTCCGAGCCGACTACTCTTCGTTGAGCTACTTGGATAGATGGTTTGGGACTAGCTTGAGCAATTTCCGGTAAATAAAGGGTTGAACCCAACAGAACCAGTCCAATTGCCGTTGAAAATGATTTTATTTTCATAAAATCCTCCTTAATCAAAACAACCAACCTCTTGCAGTAATAATGTGAAAATTTAAATTAATTATTAAAATTTTACTTTTGCTAAGGGTCGATTGTCTGTGTTCTAGGTTCTACATTCTTTCAAAATGTTGCTTATGTATCTATTTAACCTCAACTCTCCAAGGCTTGCCATCTGTCGGAGGCAATAAGAAAATATCTATCTGATGAAAGATGTTTGAAGAAAAAATGAGAAATTTGCGAGTTAAGTGCGATCGCTGGCACTATTGGCCATAGATGCTTGATTAGATGCTTGATTCCCAACTGCCGCACTGGGGCGCATCCATTCTTGCAACGTCCATAAGCTAGTTAGGGCAGCTATTGCAGCTCCCACACTATCCATAATCAAATCAACAATCGTATCATTCAGACTCTCAATCACTTCGGTTGAGAGAACAATACCAGCCGTCCATTCGGCAACTTCCCACAAAGCCCCAATCGCAATCCCAAAACTGGTTATTGTTAGCAAGTACAGCATTTTATGGTTACGAAAAATAGTCAGCATTGAACTGTATGCTAAAAAACTCAATGCTAAAGTCACGGCAAAAGTCGTGAAAGCATGAACAATTTCATCATAAGGTCCCGGTTGGTAAAACAGTCCGAAAACCCAGCCTCCGGCGTTGAGTAAGGCAGCAAGCACAAACAGGAAATCAAACAGCGTTGGCAAGCTATCTTCCATCACCACAAACGCCAGGGATGCTACTAAGAATAAGGCTAACCCCAAGGCATTTTGCCATTTTCCCTGACTCAGAGCAGCTATTACTGCTATTGTTAATAACGCCTGTCCTACCCAAGCTGCAACTCGATAGCCACGCCAGTTTGTAGTCATCATCACTCTCCTCCTATCTTAAGATCGCACATCCCCGACTTCTTAGAGAAATCGGGGTTCTCCATGCCCTTGATATAGTTTATTGGAGTGCAATTTCTAGAGGTCATCTTGAGCAACTTGGGCATGGTTTAAGGCAGCAACTAAGGTAACTCCGCCTAAAATATTACCAATTAGGGTAGGTATCATGAATTTGCCAAAATATTCTGGCCACGAAACAGCTTTAATTGCCACTGCATAGAAAACTTCCACCGATCCGGCAATAATATGAGGAAATTCACCTAGCCCAACCAGGGAAGTGATGATAATAATTACCCACAGTTGGGAAGACTCAGCGGCGGGGAGAAGCCAGACCATTAAAGCAATTAACCAACCAGCAAAGATTGCCCGCAATAAAGTTATCCAAAATCCTCCATCGATAACTCTTAAACCTATTTCGCCAAACGCTGTTTGAAATTCAGGCGGGAAGACTCCAACCTGTGCAACTATTGAGGCAAATATGAATGCACCTAACAAATTGCTTGCTAACACGATTCCCCATAATCGCAGCACTCGCATAAAAACTTTGGGTCTGCGATCGTTTAACAAAGGCAGAATGACAGTCAGGGTATTTTCAGTGAACAACTGCTGACGCCCCATCACCACGATGACAAAGCCGATACTGTACCCAAGGCTGACAATGATGGAACTCCAAGATTGCTGGGGTAAATTTGCTTGGAGTACACCTTGAGCCACCAGGGAAAATCCCATAGATAGTCCTGCGGCTAATCCAGACCAAGCTAGGGCTGAAACTGGACGGCACAACTCACTTTCACCCTCAATCCTAATCGTTTCGTGAATGATTAAGGCAGTGGGACGGATGCGCTCAATGATCTCTTCACGATCGCGATCGCTTAGTTCCAACTTTTGTTGACCCAGCAATTCTATTGCTTGGCTTGCTCGATCGCTATTTTGTGTCATCTCGCTCTTGTTAAATTATATGAACTTCGTAGTTCTCAGCATACAAACTAAACAATAGCGACGCGCCTAACCTGAGAATGAACTTTGGGTTTTTCTAAAAAGTCTCTGTAGAGAAAAAATAGCCGTGCAGCATCTATCTTAAGTTTGGTGATTTTAAAATTGAATGTAAAAGCAATATATCTTAAGTAATATATTTGGCTATTTGCTTTAATTTTGCACAATCATTGCCCGACATAGGTGTAGGGTAAAAATGTAAGAGTGGCAGTCTTAGGAGGTATCTTTGTACAAAATTAATTCCTTGAGTACAAGAAAACCTAACCCATTCAAAAATTCAACCACGAACGCGATTGTGGATACTTCTAGCTGGTTCTCTCGCTGTAATTGGGAAGGAAAAGTCCTCTCTCAAACTTGAGAACCTAGTCAAGCCTGAGTGCGATCGCATTCGTTGTGGACATTGCCGTTTTTTTGGGACTAGCAGCAGTTTTTTTGGCTTGGCGCGTACCATCATTTGCAATTGGCCAATACCTGCTGTGAGTTTTACGTTGCCACAATCATGCAAGTGGCTTTGGCATTCAGTTCAATCTAACGTTTTTGCTGGCGATCGTAGTTGTCTTTGGTTTAATCTCACATCTTGCAGCATTCTCAAGAACGGGCATCTTGCCCGTTCCACAAAGAGTAGATTTTCTTGTGGAACAGGCATCTTGCCTGTTCCTAAAAGGCTAATTGAGAATGGTGCAAGATATAAGTTTAATCGGACTTTGGGTAAAAGCCAGCAGCAAGCGTCGTTTTAACAAGCTGTGAAGCACCGGAATATGAAAATCCACAATTTCAACCTCACCATAAATCGTGGGTAAATCGATCGGTGTTGACCAGTTACTAATCGAGTAATAACAAACAATGAATAGAGATAGCAATCGCAGTTCTTCTGCACAAATAACTAACCAACAGGGTGAAAATACAAATCAACAAATCCCGCAGCCACCAGAGGGTTGGGATCGCTTTAAATGGTTGGGGCCGAGTTTTTTATGGATGCTTTCGGCTGCTGGTTCTGGTGAGTTACTATTTACACCTCGAATTGCAGCACTTTACGGCTACTCGCTGTTGTGGGCGCTGCTAGCCGCTGTTATCCTCAAGTGGTTTATCAACAACGAAGTCGGGCGGTTTTCGGTTTGTACGGGCGCAACGATTTTAGAAGGTTTTAAGCAAATTCCTGGGCCAAAAAATTGGACGATTTGGCTGATTTTATTGCCGCAGGTGATAGTAGCAATTTCCACGGTTGCCGGACTTGCAGGTGCCGCCGCTACAGCACTGATTCTAGTAACAGGAGGAACAGTTAAACTTTGGACGGTGATTATTATCGCTGTGACGGCAGCAATTGTGTTCATGGGGCAGTATAAAGTTGTTGAAAAAATTTCCTCAATTATCGGCATCGGCCGCACGTTGGCAGTGGTAGCCGCGGCGATTTTTGTTTTTCCCAACCTTCGACAATTCGCAGCGGGTTTAGTGCCTCAAATTCCCCAAAACGTGCAATATCAAGAAATCCTACCTTGGCTAGGTTTTATGCTAGCAGGGGCAGCAGGATTGATGTGGTATTCCTATTGGGTGGAAGCCAGAGGATACGGTGCTGCTTCCCTCAAACAAGAACAACCCCTTGATTTTAATCAAATCGGCCACGAACAAGTAAAAAGGTTGCAGGGTTGGGTGACTTTAATGAGTTTATCCAACACCTTAGCAGTCGTGGGTGCGCTGTTAGCGGCACTCGCTTTTTTGATTCTCGGTGGCGAGTTGTTGCGTCCCCAAGGATTAGTGCCAAAAGAACAACAAGTAGCAGAAATTTTGGGTAGTTTGCTAGGCGACCTTTGGGGGCCATTTGGCTTTTGGTTTATGGTGGCAATTGTTTTTATTACTTTTGGTAGCACCACGCTTTCAGTCCAAGATGGCTTTGGGCGGATGTTTGCCGATGGCACGCAAATTTTACTGCAAGGATTTGGCGTGCAGGGTCGTTGGACGAATGAAAAATTTTTGCAGCGATTTTATATTATAGTGCTGTTAGCTGCGTTACCCATTGCGATTTATCTGATTTTCGGCGAACCCGTTTCCTTGCTACAAATGGCTGGAGGCATTGAAGCAGCTCACATTCCCATTGTGACTGGATTAACGCTTTATGTGAATCATCGAATGCTGCCCAAGGAATTGCGACCCTCGAAGTTTATCTGGGGTGGAACGGTAATTGCAGGGATATTTTTTGCCGGCTTTGCAGTTATCTATCTTTTACAACTGACCGGGATAAGTGGAACGAGTGGAGGAGGAAGTTAAACAGGGTTTTTATAGTGGCGCTAGCAGGTGAACGTGCCATAATTTCGCAAAAATAATAGTTACATTTGTCTGGCGATAACTGGCTAACTGTTACAGATACAAACTCCTCCTCAACAGCAATCGGAATTGAATTGTTAGATATTGCAATCGACCACAATCAAACATCTCCGATTCACTTTACTTTTTTCTGGACTATTTCCCAAAATTGGGAAAATCGCAACTATCAAGTTGCTGTTGTTAGTTAACCTTCACTTTCAAATTGTTATGACTCTCGCAACCAAACCTTTATCTAACTATATCGCCGTCGTGTTTGACTTCGACGATACCCTTGTCCCGGATACCGTCGATAGTCTGTTAGAAAGCCTCAATATTGATGCCCTCGCCTTTCGTCGCGATCGAATTCAACCTTTAATTGATAGCGGTTGGGACAATATTCTAGCCAGATTTTACGCACTTATCGAGGAATCTAAGCGTCAAGGGAACAAAATAACCCAGCAATATATAGCCAATTTTGGGAAAAAATTAGCGCCCTTTGATGGCGTTGCGGAAATGTTCGCTCGCCTACGCCAAAGCGCTTATGCAATCAACCCCAAAGTGGAAGTTGAATTTTATCTAATTAGCTGCGGTATGGTGGAAATTGCCCGTAATAATTGCATCGCCCCCAAGTTTAAGGCGATGTGGGGTTGCGAGTTCCATTATGGTAAAGAAGGCGAGATTGAGTTTGTCAAAAAAATTGTAACTCACACGGAAAAAACTCGCTATTTGTTTCAACTTGCCAAAGGCGTTGACAACTCTCCAAAAGACGATGGCACGACATTTGTTTATCGGGATGTTCCGGCGGAAGAATTGCACATCCCGCTAACGCAAGTCATTTATGTGGGTGATGGGGCATCAGATATTCCTTGTTTTTCGCTTTTGAATGAACAACAGGGAATAACGATTGGGGTTTATAAAGATACTACCGCACAAGAGTGGAGTCAGGAAATAGAAATTAGCCAAAGTCAGCGGCTGATGAATTTGGCTTCTGCAGAGTACAGTGAGGATTCGGAATTGATGCGATCGCTCACTCTCGCTGTAGAAAGTTTAGCCAAAAAAATCTCCCTGCTCCAGTTAAGTGTGGGTGAATAGAGAGGCTTTTGTTGTGGGTTTAGGAAAGTGGATCGGTTTTTTGGCTTTGGTAGCCTCCCTCTATATTTTGTGGACAATTAGAACGATTGTTTTACTGTTTTTTACCGCCGTAATTATAGCGATCGCTCTCAACCGTTTAGTGCGAAGATTGCAGCAGTCGGGTGCGAAGCGGGGAGTGGCGATCGCCTTAGCAATTGCGATTCTAGTCACAGCGAGCGCTGTCTTGCTAACTCTCATCGTAACGCGCCTGAGCAATCAATTTCAAGAGTTGTCCCAACTCGTCCCGCTAGGAATAGAACAACTGCGAGTTTGGTTCTATTGGTTGCAAGCAAGATTACCCGGACCAATTTTTGATAACCTTCCGAGTATTGACGATTTAACCCAAGAAATTAAAACGCTTTTTCGGTGGACAAGTTCGCATATTTATCTGTTGTTTTCCAACTATCTCAGCTTGATTCTCAATACCTTATTAATTACCATTTTGACAATCATGCTTCTGGTAAATCCGATGCCATACCGCCACGCAGCTATCAGCCTTTTTCCGGCTTTTTACCGTCAGCGAGCCGATGAAATTCTCTCAAAATGCGAAGAGGGTTTAATGGGTTGGTTGGCCGGCGTTGCATTAAGCATGAGTTTTATTGGTATTACGAGCATTATTGGTTTGTTGGTTTTGCAAGTTCCCCTGCCTTTTGTGAACGGCGTTCTCGCATTCATATTAGCCTTAATTCCCTATATGGGCGCAATTTTAAGCGTAATTCCACCGTTGCTGCTGGCTTTATTAGATTCGCCTTCAAAAGCAGGCGCGGTGTTGTTGCTTTATTTCCTAATTCAACAAGTTGAAGGCAACTTAGTCACACCTATCATTATGGAAAAGCAGGTATCTCTGCTTCCCGCTTACACCTTAGCTCTTTTGACAGCATTCGGATTTTTCTTTGGCTTTTTGGGATTATTTTTAGGGCTACCAATTCTAATTGTTATTCAAATTTGGGTTAAAGAAGTTTTAATCAAAGATATACTAGACCCCTGGCAAACTGCTCCATCAGGGAAGCCATTTAATAACCCATAAAGCTATATTTGTCAAGCCCACTTAATGTGAATTTTATCACTCAATCAACCGATGACACTCCCGCTCAAGACAGATGACAAAAATTTCTCAACAAGGTAATTTTAACTTAATAAATAATAACATAAATTATCTGTTTAAGAACTCAGTTAACTGGAAAGGAATGCACCATTGCCTATGGCAGCAGTCGTGAACAACTAAATTGTCAAAAAATATGAAACCGCACAACTTACCCACCGACAGCATTAAACACTCAATTGGACAGGCAACTTCTCATGTCTGGTTTGAGCGACTGGCAAGATTGGGATATGCTTCCAAAGGCTTAGTTTACTTTATTGTCGGTTTTTTAGCAGCACAAGCAGCCTTTAGTATGGGCGGCAGGACAACCGATACTAGCGGTGCATTATCAGAAATTGTTAACCAACCCTTCGGTAAATTTCTGCTATTTCTTGTAACGATTGGCATTATTGGTTATGCCCTTTGGCGTATCGTTCAGACAATTCTCGACCCAGAACACCAAGGAGACAAATTGGATGCCAAGCGAATTGCCCAACGCATTGGCTACGGCTTAAGTGCTTTAGGATACGCAGGTTTGGCTTTAACGGCTGTAAAACTGATAATGGGTTCGGGCGGTGGTAAGAGCAATACAACCGAAGATTTGACAGCCCAAATTTTAGCGCAACCGTTTGGACAATGGCTGGTAGGATTGGCAGGATCAATTGTTATTGGCGTAGGATTTTCTTATTTCTACGAAGCATATAAAGCCAAATTTCGCCGCCATTTCAAGCTAGATGAAATGAGCCAAACCGAGCAAACTTGGGCGATACGGTTGGGTCGATTCGGAATTGCGGCCCGTGGGATTGTTTTCGTTATAATCGGTATTTTCTTAATTCAAGCAGCCAAGCTATCAGATGCCAGTCAAACGAAGGGATTGGGCGAGGTGTTGGCAATTCTGGGACAACAGCCTTTTAGTCCAGTGATTTTGGGTCTAGTACCTTTGGGTTTAATTGCCTATGGCATCTACTCGGTAATTCAAGCTCGCTATCGGAAAATTTTGCGATCGTAAGCTTGCCCGTTATGCAGAAAGTTATGAATTTTGAGTACAACAATTTTTTTGAATTAAAAACTTATCTAACTCAAAACTCATAACTTTTACAAGGCTTCCTGATTAAATCACCTGCTTTTAAGTCTGGATATTTTAACTCAAAACTCAGGGCGGGCACTCTTGGCACCGCCCCTACTCAAAACTCAGGGCGGGCACTCTTGGCACCGCCCCTACTCAAAACTCAGGGCGGGCACTCTTGGCACCGCCCCTA
>NZ_JAUBOX010000005.1:0-75650 GCF_036700445.1 Microcoleus sp. T3_B1 | reverse complement strand
CTCAAAACTCCTAAAAACTTATGGCACAAATTGGTTATCATGCTTCCCACGAACAGTTTAAGCCCAGCGAACTGCTGAAATATGTCCAAATGGCAGAACAAGCTGGCTTTACCCATGCCCTTTCTTCCGATCACTTTCATCCTTGGAGTGAAGCGCAAGGACAAAGTGGTTTTGCTTGGTCTTGGTTGGGTGCAGCAATGCAAGCAACGCCGAGGCTTTCCTATCGGGTTGTTTGCGCTCCCGGACAGCGGTATCATCCGGCTATTATTGCCCAAGCTGCGGCAACGTTGGCAGAAATGTTTCCAAATCGTTTTTGGCTCACGGTTGGCAGCGGTCAAGCGTTGAACGAACATATTACTGGGGATAAGTGGCCTACTAAGAGCGATCGCAACGCGCGCCTCAAAGAATGTGTCGATATTATCCGCGCCCTTTGGGCAGGAGAAACCGTCACCCATCGCGGTTTAGTGTGCGTAGAAGATGCAAAACTCTATACCCGCCCGGAAATTCTCCCATTAATTATCGGCGCCGCAGTTACCCCAGAAACCGCAGAATGGTTGGGCAGTTGGGCTGATGGATTGATTACTACTTCTCGCCCACCCGAACAGTTAAAAAAAGTCGTCGATGCGTTTCGTCGCGGTGGTGGAGAAGGAAAACCAATGATTTTGAAAGTGCAGCTTTCCTATGACAGTAATGCAGAGAAAGCACTACAAGGCGCTCATCATCAATGGCGTAATAACATCTTCCAAACTAAAATGCTGACCGAACTGATAACACCCGATCAATTTGATGCCGCCGGGGAGTTTGTGCAACCAGAGGAGTTATATCAACACGTCCGCATCTCGGCAGACCAAGAGCAGCATATTGAGTGGTTGCAAAAAGATATTGAATTGGGGTTTGATGAACTAATTTTGCACAACGTTAACCGAGAACAAGAGCAGTTTATTGAGGTCTTTGGCGACAAAGTAGTGCCAGCGCTGACAAAAAGTTGATGGTGGAAAATCAGTATGTAAATGCGATCGCCTTTAGGATTGAGACTGCTTCCAAAATCAATTGTTCCTTTTAGCAGCACTAGCAGGAAGATACTTCGTAGCTTCCTGATTATTAGACAGCGGTTCGAGCAGACATTGATAAACCAAAGCTTGATGAATTATGAATTAGCGCCGTAGCACTCCCCCGACTGAGCAACTCGGTTGGAGTAATAACTCTGGGATCTGGATAGTTGACCGGGATATTTGCTTTTGTCGCTGCTGCCACTTCATCAACCGCATCTTTAGGAATTTTATCGCCATCTTTATAGTAGGCTTCTTGAATGGGAGGTTCTGCCCAATAACCTTGAGGCACATCGTTAAAGCCACTTACATTGGATATGTTCCTAATCTTTGCGCGCTCAAAGGCTGGGCGGATATTGCCGCAAATTCGTAGCGATCCATAGCCTGTTTAGGTCTAAATTTTCTATCAACTTCTCCTGTAACAAGACCTTTTTCAGCTAAAGATTGAATAAATGGACGCGCCCACTAATTAGGCGGAACATCAGGAAATGCCTACTGAGCTTGTTGAGCTGCAACTGGCTCAGGCTTTAGTAAAAAACTGGTCGCATAGATGCTAAACGACAAAGCTAAAAATGCTGCCCTTAATTCCCAGCCAACGCCAGGAATTAGACATGAGAAATCTCTTTTTTTTGGCAGTCTTAGTGATAGTTTAGGTTCGTATTTGCGCTGCAACGCTCATGTGGTCGAAGACAGCGCAACTAAAAACCCTTGTTCAATTCATTGGCCCTCTAACGCCCTTCCGTCTTCACATCCAACTCTTCACGACGCAGTGTTTCCCTTGCCTCAACAATCTCCGTTTCAACTTCTTTCCTGATGTTAACTTCTTCCCGCACGAAAGCTTCTTTTTTGATATCAGCAGTTTCTTCGTAAACTTCCATACGCATCACCTTTTCCTGCTGGAATGGAGTATCCCGAATTACTGGCGCTCCTGCGTTTTCTGGAGTTATACTCTCAATTACAACTCGCTCTTTTTCTGTGGGAATTGAAACTCGTGCCGTTTCGGTTTCAACTCGCTTGCCAATTGCTACCTCGCCAGTTTTGTGACGGCTTTTTTCTGCAACCAGTCGTTCTTCGTAGAGTCGGAATTTGTGATGCTCGCGCTCGTTCATCTGATACAATTGAGGCTCTTGTTCGTAAGTGTAGGTGTTGCGGTCATAACCAGCAGCCCTAGCTTGGTTAGAGACAGAACGCGGCATAGAAACTGGTGCAGATGCTTGTACAGGCAATGAGGTTTCTAAAGGCAATGATGCTTCTACAGGTGCAGACGCTTCTACAGTTAGAGTACGATAAACACCCCGAACTTGTTCTTCATAATCGTAATCAACCACCATCCCATCCTCATACCGGGGTAGTCTTTCTGCTTGGTCTTTACTCTTCAAACCCGTCGCGTAGATGCGCTCTGCCTCAACCTCCACTCGACAAAGAGCAACTGGAACTAATACCTTCTTGCCAAATATCCAGAAACCCGTGTCAACAACAAAATATCGGAAACGTCCTGTCTCATCAACTAGCGCGGTATCGATGGAGCCAATCTTCTCATCTGTATTTCCAGCATAGATATCCAGACCTTTGATATCTTCGCCATTAAAAGCAGCTTCGCGGTAGTTGGGATTAAAATCTTCAATTTTGTAAAGTAACATAGGAGTGCTTCCCTTTTTATCTAAATCAAGTTATGCCCCCATTTTAGATATATCTCAAAATTGATGCTTCCTTCTTATGAAGGATTAAGTGAAACAAAATAGTAGGATGAGTATATTTATTTTAATTATTTTCAGTCTTTGGATAGATGACTTTATCCTTTTTATCCACCTTCCGCTCCCTCGATTTTCACAATCGGTTTCTAACTATTTTTATAAAAAAATACACTTATAAATTAGACTTTGATACTTTATATTAACGCACAAAAAAACTTATACACATAATTTATTACTTTTAAAGTAGACTTTTATGTGAAATATTTTGGGGCAACACATTTGAAAAAGTTTGCCTTGATTATGCTACTCCCTATGTTTAAATATCATTATGAATATATGCAATGCCGCCTCTTAAGCAAGCAATTTCCCATAAATCATGACTAATGACTAATGACTCATGACTCATGACTAATAACTAATGACTAATGACTAATAACTAATGACTAATGACTAATGACTATAGCAATCCTAAATGATTCAGATAAATTTGTAGGGGTAGTGCTACCCCTACTCCCCGTGCCTACCCCCTATCTATAGGGCAACCACGGGGAGTAGGGGTCGGATTGCCCCTACAATAATTATGAGAATGATTTAGGATTGCTATAATGACTGATGACTAATGACTAATGACTAATAAAAACAAATTCCCCGGCCTAACCAGGGAACGAAAGATATTAAAAAAAGTAATGTTGTTTTAATAAATTGAATTTGCCAAAAAGCGGCGATAATTTAGTTAGTAGCAGCCCTGGTTGAGTTGAGAGCGGACGCCGGGGCGGGCAGTCCAGTGTAGATGCCGCACCCGATCGCATTTTCCAGTCTCAAGAAAACAGTTGCATTCATATTTGAGTACCAGTTAAGCTTGGCTGCTGTTGCGAGTCTGGCTAGCCAGCTCCAACACTTGCGCCCAGCGTTTTTGGACTTGTTTGGGAGTGCATTTGAGCGCGGTGGCGATCGCCTTGTCGCTTTCTTGATTCCGCTTCATTTCTAACAGTTGCTGCATTTCGGGCGCAAGTTGAGCGCGAAATGCTTCCCATTTGTCCGAAGTCATTCCCAGCTTTTGATCCACATCAGCACCCAGCCATTCGTGGACGAGTTTCCAATTTTGAGTGCGGGCAAATTTTTCGACGTGGTACTTGAAACGTTGTTGCAAGTAGTCGCGCTGGCGGGAAGACAAACCGAGCGCGCGGTCAATTTCCGAAGCCGAAAGGTCTTGCAATTTTAAAGTTAAGTAATTTACGCATTCTGGCTGATTTTGGGCTTCCAGATAGGCGATCAATTCCGAGACTACTCGATCGCGCAGCACAGCATCAGCCGGATCGACAGTTTCCGATACCATTTGCTCGCGCACTTGTTGCAGCGCCGGAGAGCGGCTGTACATTTCCGCATCTTCTCCCTTGCCCGACTCTACAGCCATTTCAATGTCGATCGCAGTTTCGGGAGGCTGGCCCTTGGCAAATCCTTGAGCGCGCAACACGATCAGGCGTTGGCGGTTGCGGCCGGGCAAACCGATTTGGCGCTTGGCGTAGTGTTCGGTAAAAGCCATGTACTCAGCCAATTCTAGCTGCGTGCGGGGCTGGTAGGTGACATCGAGTTGGTGTTCGCGACGGAAAGCTCGCAGAGATTCGATGTAAAAGCCTTGCAAAAAGTCTTCAATCATGTTGTAGCGAGCTTGGAAGTTCAAGTTCGATCGGAAAGAAGCAACATGGCGGTAAATCATAGCCGCGAGGTGAGAATGCAGTTCGACGCGGCCTTGTTTGGAACCGAGGCGGTAGTATTGCAGGGTTTTTTGCAACCGGTGCTCGGCCAAGGTGATTTGCCAAGCTTCAACTTCGCCGGAAATTTGGATGCGATCGCTCTTTTGGCAAATCCGTTCGACTTCCTTAGCAATCCGCATCGCCACTGCTTGAGCGCTGCGGCTGGCAGTTTTCATTTCGGCTTGCAATTCTTTGAGGGCGAAGTCAGCCAACGCCAGGACATTGATGCTGGAAACTGGATTGATTTCGGCGGTTTGTTCGGTGGAGGCGGCAGGAATGCAGTTGAAGCCAGAAGCGGTGTTGCAGTTGACGGTGGTGGCAGTTTTGACAGTCATGGCATTTATCGGGTGGTAGGGCACAGCGGGTGTGCGAGGACATTTGTCAGAGAGTGAGGCGGCAGTTGCTGGCGGTTTCGCTTGGCACGGCTGATTCAACTCTCTATACATTGAATGTTACGGAAGTAGAGATAACCGTAGTTATGCCAGTGTTCCACTCTCTCATGCAACAGTTTTTGGCTGCTGAATCTGATTCTAAGCGCTGGCTGTGGAAGATTGGTTTTATTGCGGTTAAAGCCTTACTCTACAAGCACTCTGAGCTGTTATGTGCGTGGGGCGATCGCGAGGAAAATGGAGGGTGCTGCCAGCCCGCTGAGTGGACAATCTAATAACTGGCTATTTGAGGCGGTTTTGGCCGTTAGAGATTGTGGAATCGAGACTTGGCAGAGTGTAGCTAACTGCAATGTCTTCAGAACCTACGCAACAGCAGTTAGGAAACCCGGTTAATCTGAAAATTTGCTCTTATCCAAGAACGAAGAAGGAATCAGAAAGAAGCACAGAGAGCTTTGTTTGCCAACAATTCACCCTGATTCTCTCTCTAATACCAAAGTCACCGGCCCGTCATTATCTATAGAGACTTGCATCATCGCTCCAAACAAGCCTGTTTCGACTTTTAAGCCGCTCTGGCGCAACTTTTCGACAAATTTATCATAAAAAAATTCCGCTCGTTCAGGAGCCGCTGCTCGGTCAAAGGAAGGTCGCCGACCTTTGCGGCAGTCCCCATAGAGCGTAAACTGACTCACAACCAGCAACTCGCCGCCGATGTCTTGTACGGACTTGTTCCAGCGGCCGGTATCCGTGGCCGAGTCGGGAAACAAACGCAATTCCAGGCATTTGCGAGCCATCCAATCGAGTTCTGCTTCGGTGTCGGTGTCTGCAATACCTACAAGCAAGTTAAGCCCGCCGCCAATTTTGCCGACAATTTGACCTTCTATTTCGACTTGAGATGATTTTACTCGCTGGATGATGACTCGCATGGGAAATTAGAAATGCTTAAATTTAAAACTAAAAATCAAAAGGTAAACTTACCTTTTGAATAGGAATTATGAAAAAAAAACCGGTTTCTCGGATAAATTTTGGTTAAAACTTATATCTTGCACCATACTCAAGAACAGGCAAGATGCCTGTTCCACAAGAAAATATACTCTTTGTGGAACAGGCATCTTGCCTGTTCCTAAAAGGCTAATTGAGAGTGGTGCAAGATATAAGTTTTAACCGCGAAGTCTCGACGAAAAAAACCGGGTTTCTAGCCAGCACACGTCTGTTCTGTTTAATTTTCAACCTTTAGTTTTTCCCAAAACCTTTGCCGCGACTGGTGGAAGGCATACAAAGACAGTTTTCGAGTTGCGATCGCAAAGTTTCGGTATCCAAACCCTGACCAATGAGAACAAGCTGGTTCTTCCGCTCACCTTTCCACTGGTCATCGTCCATCGTAAATCGCTTGCCGCTCAAGTGAAAAATATGCCGTTTGGGACTTTCTTCAAACCACATAATCCCTTTCGCGCGAAACACATTTGTTGGCAGTTGTTTGTCTAAGAAATATTGAAATTTTCTCAGAGAAAACGGCTTGTCACTCAGGAAAGAAATTGAGGTAAATCCGTCATTTTCTAAATGGTCGGAGTGGTCGTGATGGCTGTGGTCGTGATGGCTGTGGTCGTGATGGTCGTGATGGTCGTGATGGTCGTGATGTTCGTGATGTTCGTGGTCGTGATGGTCGTGATGTTCGTGATGTTCGTGGTCGTGATGGTCGTGACTGCTAGCAGTTTCTTCAGATTGGAAATATTTGTCCGATTCAAACAATCCGACGCTGAGGACTAGCGGCAGGGGAACTTGCGATTTTACTGTTCGCAGAATTCGAGCACCTTCTTTGACATCGCGAATCTTAACTTCCAACAAATCTAAATCTGCTTCCTCAACCAAATCAGTTTTGTTGAGGATAATTATATCGCCGTAAGCTATTTGACTGTAAGCTGCTTGAGAGTTGAACAAATCTAAGCTGTAGTTGGCTGCGTCTACTACTGTAACTATCGAATCGAGACGAGTCAGGTCGCGCAGTTCTGTGCCTAAAAAAGTCATTGCTACTGGCAGCGGGTCGGCGAGTCCGGTTGTTTCGACTACCAGATAATCGAGATTTTCTTGACGTTCCAGAACTTTGTAAACTGCATTAACTAAATCTTCATTAATTGTGCAGCAGATGCAGCCGTTGTTCAGCTCAACCATGTTGTCGTCGGTGGTGACAATCAGTTCGTTGTCGATGCCGATTTCGCCAAATTCATTTACCAAAACTGCTGTTTTCAAACCCTGCTGATTGGTCAGGATGTGGTTGAGCAGGGTTGTTTTGCCGCTGCCGAGAAATCCTGTAATGATTGTAACGGGCAATCCGTGTTTGGGAGCGTCCATCGCCAGTTCTGTCTCGGACTGAGTTGTAGATTGCATAGCTTGAATGTCAAATAAGGTCTGAAGCTTAAACTTGTGGTTCTTATTGTATCTTATATGAATTCCGAACAGCGCGTTACCAGCGCTAATTATCGGAAGTTGCCAACAATTCGATCGCACCCTGTTCAATTTGGCGATCGAATTGTTGGCAAAAGTACCTCTAGGAGTTGGTCGGCAACGTGTTTCCAGGTAAACCCAGCCGCTACAAATTTGGGGCCTGCTTCGCGAGAGCGATCGCACAACTCCGGCTGTTCTATAATATTTTTCATTAAGGCGATCGAATGTTCTAAATCTGGCATCAGGCGAAATATCGGCCGATCGTTAGAAGTACCTTCCTGAAACGTACTTTCGACGTGCCAAGCAAAGTCTGGAGTTGTAAAATCATCCGTCGGGCCGCCTTTAGTGCAAATGAGCGGCAAGCCACAAGCGATTGCTTCTAGTGCGGGCAAATTGAATCCTTCTGCTAAATAAAGAGATACGTAGGCATCCGCTGCTTGATAAAGTTGAGCCATTTTTGCAAAAGGCAGTGTTTCTCCTATGTAAGCCATGCGCGGCAAAACTTTTTCTGCTTCGTCAAATGTCAGTTCGTCTATGTTTTGAGCGATCAGAGAATCCGAGTCATATATTGATTCTTCTCCTTTCAATACTAATCTGGCTTCGGGATAACTTTCAACTACAACGGCGAAAGCTTTTAACAATAAATCGATGCCTTTATTTGGAGATCCTGCACCAATATTCAAAAATACAAATCCGTCCCATCCTAGCTGTTTCCGCAAAGCTTCGCGTTCCGATTTTGTTAAAGGTTTGTAAATATTCGGATCGATGCCGCAGGGGATGACAATTGTGCGATCGGGATTCGCACCGCTGCGGATAAATCCGGTTTTCGACCACTGGGAAGGCGTAATAATAATTATATCGGAGTTGCTGTGCCCTTCGCGGAGGGAAGCTGCGCCCGTTATTCTAAAGTTTTCGTTATGCAGAATTCCCCATTCTGTTGTGGCAAACAAGCACGTCCGTTTGGTATTTGAGGGTGCAAAATTGTAAGGTACTGAGATCCGTAAGGTAGCGTCTGCTTGTAGAGATGCCGAAGGGTGGGGAATATTTTTTATTGCTGCTTCAGCAGTTGCATCTAACAAACCGGTTGCTGGCTGCCAATTTTCGTCTAGATAGGGGATATCTTTGTGGAAAAGTTCTAAATTGGGATATTTCAGCATTTCTAGTAGCTGAAATTGATTGGCGATCGCGTAGGAGTGCGGCAAAAAGCGCCAGCCTTCAACAATTATACGCATTTAGTTGTTAGTTGTTAGTTGTTGTTTTTTGTTTGTTACTACCGCTCGCCCCTCATCTATTACCCCTTACCAATGCCCGATTACCCGTTACCCGTTACCATTAATAGAAAGAGTTATATCATGTCCGGTCGATTACCCTTCATCAGGTAGGGGCGGGTTCACCAACAATATCTGCCAATAATTGACAATCTCAAAAACCCGCCCGGCCGGGATATTATGGTCAATCGCTCGGACATGATATTATTGGGTTACAAAATTATTGAGTTAAAAGTTGATAGGTCAATTTTATAGCTCGTGTTTTCGGGTAATATGACATCTAGCAACTGGTCTGCAAGCGTATTTCCCAGGAAAGTTTTTAGCTACCAAAGGGGGGTTGGCAAGTCTAGCTTGGGCTGTAAGTGCAGGTTGTGCGATAACTGTCTGCATCAACTGAGTCAAATGTTCCCATTCGCAAGCTAAAATAAAGAGTTTTTATTTGGCTATTTCTACAGCCATAAATTTACTTTCTACTTACTTTCTACGGGCAGTGCAAAGTCGGGGTGAGTGAAATCGTCTGTAATGCCCTCGGCTGTGGAAAATCTAGTTATTTCGACTACTAGATAGTCGAGATTTGCTTGGCGTTCTAAAACTATGTAAACTCGATTAACCAATGCCAAGAAATCCTGTAATGATTGTAACGGGCAAGCCGTGTTTGGGAGCTTCCATCGCCAGTTCTGTCTCGGACTCAGTTGTAGATTGCATAGCTTGACTATCAAATAATGTCGATCGCACTTTCTTTGTGGTTCTTATTGTATCTTAATTAGGACGAGGCCTGGTAAACCCAGTTTCTCGGAGAAATGTTGGGTTTGGTGGCATGGTATCTACGCATCAACCGGCAATCAGCCCGAAAGTGCAAAATAAGTGGGCCGCTAATTATCGGCAATTGCTAACGCGGTCGATCGCACTTTTTTATTTTTTTGATAATTTTTTTTCCGAGTAGCTGTCGCTGTTTGCCTGCAACCAGTTTTCCCGGTAAATTCAGCAGCGACAAATTTGGGGCAGACTCAAGCTGAGTGCGATCGGGCAATTCCCCCTACTCTATAGTTTTAATTATTGAGGCCTAAAATATTTAAACCTCAACGAAAACAAGGCGGCGGCTAACTATAGCCACCGCCCTCAAGATAGTATTGCGCTATCTCAGTCTGTGCTTACGCAGGAAGCAAGACTGAATCAATAATGTGGATAACGCCATTATCAGCAGCAACATCGGCTGTTGTAACGGTAGAATCATTGATTTTGACGCCATTGGAAGCATCAATTTTCAGTTCTGAACCTTCAACTGTCTTGGCCGATGTCAGGTTGACTACATCAGCAGCCATAACTTTGCCGGAAACGACATGATAAGTCAGGATTTTTGTCAGCTTAGGAATGTCATTAAGCAGTGCTTCTACAGTACCTTCGGGAAGCTTAGCAAAAGCTTCGTCAGTAGGCGCGAAAACTGTGAAGGGGCCAGCGCCTTTGAGAGTATCTACTAAACCAGCGGCTTGGACTGCAGCAACTAGGGTAGTAAAAGAGCCTGCCGAAACGGCGGTATCAACGATGTCAGCCAAGTGAGTCACCTAGTTTTTGTAATCTGTAAATCACTATAACGCTAAAAAGTTAATTTAGCTACATGAATTTTTTCTCTAGTTCTCTCTGGTTTTGTGATCTTTAAGAAGATAGCAATTTTTTTAATTTAAGTAATTTCATAAAATACCTATCTAAAGGTAGATAAAAGTTTTTTGACTTTACTGTATTTTAATAAAGCCATGTAATCCTAAATACATTGGTAAGACGATCGCCCCTGCGCGGTGTTGAAAGTAAACGCAGGGGCGATGGCCCGGAGCCCCGGAAGCTAAGACATTTTGATTGACTTGCCAAAATATTCAAAATCCAGCACAGCGCTAACGCACCGCAAAAACCCGCCACCCCGACTGATGGCAACAGTTTGGGAAATCTAGATTTAAACTGTTAACAACCATTAATTAGCGGAAGGGTGACATGAGATACAAACTACTAGGTCACAGCGGACTTCGCGTTTCCGAAATCTGCCTCGGAACCATGACTTTTGGGGAAGAGTGGGGTTGGGGGAGCTCCTACGACGAAAGCCGTAAAATGTTCGACGCCTTTGCAGAAGCGGGCGGCAATTTTATTGATACCGCGAATCTCTACACCAACGGTACTAGCGAAAAATATGTCGGCGAGTTCATCGCAGCCGATCGCGAAAAATGGGTAGTTGCCACTAAGTATAGCCTCAACATGAAGAATGGCGAAATCAATGGTTTCGGCAACCACCGCAAAAATATGGTACAAGCAGTAGATGCCAGTTTGAAGCGGCTGCAAGTTGAATACATAGATTTGCTGTGGCTGCACGCTTGGGATTTTACAACACCCGTCGAAGAAGTGATGCGCGCTTTTGACGATTTGGTGCGCGCCGGCAAAGTTCTTTATATCGGCATTTCCGATACGCCGGCTTGGATTATTTCTCAAGCAAATACGATCGCCCACCTGCGCGGTTGGACACCATTTATTGGCTTGCAAATCGAGTATTCTTTAAAAGAGCGAACTCCTGAACGGGACTTGATCCCTATGGCAAAAGCCTTTGATATTGGCGTCACAGCTTGGAGCCCCTTAGCAGCCGGCTTGCTGACAGGAAAATACAACACTTCAGAAACCGCCAGCGAAGCTAAACGGCTTAATTCACCTGAATCGGGAAAAATTAACGAACGAGACCTCAAAATTGCTGACGAAGTTAGCAAAATAGCAGCCGAAATTGGCAAACCTGCTTCTCAAGTAGCCCTAAATTGGCTGCGACAACAGGCAGTCGAAGTTATTCCGATTGTGGGTTCGCGCAAACTCTCGCAACTTCAGGAAAATCTCGCTTGTTTGGAGTTTGAATTAACCCCGGATCAAATGCAGCAGTTAGACAAAGTAAGTGCAATTGAATTGGGCTTTCCCCACGATTTCTTAAAGAGTTCGATGGTGCAAGATTTTGCCTTTGGAGGGGGAATCGCCAAAATTGACAGCAGCCGACTGTAAAGTTGCTGCTATTTTCTACTGGCGGGTTTATGTGGATATTTGGCGTTTGATTGCAGATATCGGCGAACGCGCCCTTAGAGGGATGATTGACATTTGTGCTGTGGGCGCGAGGTTAAACTGACGGCCACAGCGCAAATGTCATCACCTTGGTTTCTTGCCACAGACTCGCGCAAAATCTTAGGTTTCTCGTTGCGGTTGCCTGGTTTCTTTGGTATTGTTGAGACAGGTGTTCTTCGGTGAGTTTACCCCCACTGTATAAACTGTCAATTGTTAATCTATCGGAAGTCAGAAATGTCGATCAATTTCTGTATATTAGGATACAAATTTTCCAAATTAGCGATCGGACGAGTTAAAAAAAAGCAAGGTTTGTCAAATCAAAAAGCAACATAAACTTGATGGCAAATTTTCTCTCATCTTCAAATAAAGCAATAAAACTCGCTCTTTTTTTACCCCGTACCTGCCAGTTAAGAGTCATTTTACAAGGTCGATCGGCACTTTAACCGCTTTTGAACCGCGCATACAAGCTAAGCGCCTCCTAAGATAGAAGTCATCCTTCAGATAGAAGTAAAGGCAGGAAAACTGGGTTAGATTTAACAACAATAGCAAGTCAAACCATATTAACTTATCTCAAACTTTCACTTCTGAAAAAAGCAGATAAGCCTGTTTTTTCCGCAGCTAAACAGTTTCTTTGTTTGGCTCACTGAATGCGGCGCTTGCTCGTCAATAAAAGTTCTCAGATTGATGCTTGCAACTTTCAGTAAGACACTGCTGAGAAATATATCCTATTGACAAATTTACAGTGACAAATTTTCAGGGACAAATTCCAGAGGCTAATATGTCGCCCCCAGAACACTCAGTAAACAATAATTATAGCAATAAAGAGCGAGCATGGGAGATCCGATTTACCTCTATAGATCCTGCCAAATCGCCCTCTCAATTCGCTCCCTCGCCCGCATTGCGCGCCAACTTATCAAAAACTGAGGCTTTAGATGCACCAGATTTAGTTTGCCTGTCTCATTTGCGGTGGAATTTTGTCTATCAGCGTCCGCAACATCTCTTGAGCCGCTGTGCCAAAAAGCGTCGCGTCTTCTTCGTAGAAGAACCAATTTTGAGCGAGGCTACAGATTGGTGGCTCGATGTCAGCATCCACGAAAGCGGAGTTTGGGTAATAGTACCGCACCTGAGCGAAGGAATCAGCGAAGCAACATCACAAACTGCTCAGCAAGCCATGCTAGATGATTTGTTTCGCTCTGCAGAAATTAGCCAGTACATCCTCTGGTATTACACACCAATGGCTGTCAGTTTCACAAACCACTTAAAGCCGCTAGCTGTAGTCTACGACTGCATGGATGAACTGTCAGCATTCCAAGGCGCGCACCCGGATTTAAAAGCCAATGAAAACCAATTATTAAAGCGCGCCAGCGTAGTATTTACCGGGGGCCACAACCTTTACGAAGCCAAACAGCACCAGCACCCAAACATTCACGCCTTCCCCAGCAGCATCGAAAAAGAACACTTTGCGACAGCCAGGAATCTTTCACAAGAACCGGCGGATCAAAAAGACATTCCTCCCCCGCGTTTGGGATTTTATGGCGTTATAGACGAACGCATGGATATCGAACTGCTGCGGGGCATTGCCGAAGCAAGGCCGGACTGGCATTTAGTCATCATTGGCCCTGTGGCGAAAATCGATCGGGCAACTCTGCCAACTCACCCAAATATCCACTATCTCGGCGGCAAATCTTATCAAGAACTGCCCGGGTATCTTGGGGGCTGGGATATCGCAATGCTGCCTTTTGCGATTAACGAATCGACTAAGTTTATTAGTCCCACGAAAACTCCAGAATACCTCGCTGCCGGCAAACCTGTCATTTCTACTCCTATCCGCGACGTGGTGCGGCCCTACGGAGAAAACGGCTTGGTTCGGATTGCTAGCAATTCTGAAGAATTCGTTGCTTGTGCCGAAGAAATCTTCAGCGAAAGTTCGGACGTTCGCACCAAGTGGCTGAGCGAAGTAGACGCCTTTTTAGCAGACAATTCTTGGGACAATACCTGGGGCGAAATGCTGGGGTTGATCGAAAGTGCGATCGACGATAAAAGGCAGAAAGCCGAAGGCAGGATGAAAGTTTTAAGTTAGGAATGTTGAGGTTGAAGTTAAAGAGTTACACTTTACGGATTCAAAACTTAACACTCAACAATCCTCGCTGTATGTCCAATTACCAATTATTCCTTACCCTTACCCTTACCCACAATCAGAGGTGTTTCAATGTTTGACTATTTAATCGTCGGAGCAGGATTTGCAGGTAGCGTCATTGCCGAAAGACTAGCAAATGAAGCCGGAAAAACTGTCCTGATAATTGATACCCGCAACCACATCGGCGGCAACGCATACGATCACTACGACAACCACGGCATCCTCGTACACAAATACGGCCCCCACATTTTTCACACCAATTCGCGACCAGTTTTCGAGTATCTTTCGCGCTTCACCGAGTGGCGGCCCTACGAACACCGCGTCCTCGCCAGCGTTGACGGTCAACTGCTGCCAATTCCGATCAATCTCAACACCGTAAACAAACTTTACGGACTGAATCTCACCTCATTTGAAGTTGAAGATTTCTTCGCGAAAGTAGCAGAACCAAAGGATTACATTCGCACTTCCGAAGATGTAGTTGTCAGCAAAGTCGGCCGCGAACTTTACGAGAAATTCTTCCGCAACTACACCCGCAAACAGTGGGGAATGGACCCGTCGGAACTCGACAACTCAGTGATTGCGCGCGTACCCACTCGCATTAACCGGGACGATCGCTATTTCACCGATACCTATCAAGCAATGCCCCTGCACGGCTACACTCGGATGTTTGAAAAGATGCTTTCTCACCCAAACATCAAGGTGATGCTGAATACCGACTACCGGGAGATTGAGGGTTTTATCCCTTACGGAGAAATGATTTACACCGGGCCTGTCGATTCCTATTTCAATTATTGCTACGGCAAACTTCCTTACCGTTCCTTGGAATTCAAGCACGAAACACTGAACGTAGCCGTACACCAAGAAGCACCGGTGGTAAATTACCCCAACGAGCATTTATATACTCGCTGTACCGAGTTTAAATACCTCACGGGACAAGAGCATCTAAAAACTAGCATTGTCTACGAATATCCCCAAGCTGAGGGAGACCCTTACTACCCGGTACCGCGTCCAGAAAATGCCGAACTTTACAAGAAATATAAAGCTTTGGCTGATGCAACTCCGGGAGTTTCTTTCGTGGGAAGGCTGGCGACGTACAGGTATTACAACATGGATCAAGTGGTCGCTCAAGCTCTGACAACTTACAAACAAATTACTACCAAGCCGGTGATTGAATTGGTAGAAAATGTTAACGGTTCTGCCTCTAATGTCAGCACATCCAATGGAGTTGCCCATCGCCCAGCCACAACTTCTCTAGAAGTCGCTGCTGTCAACCACGGCAACAGCAACAGCAACGGCAAATCTGCTAGCAAGTAGCTGGAATCTGCGACTGACGGGTAAAAAGGTAAGGTGCCCACAGAGCACCTTACTCGGTTTTCATCAAAAGTTATTTAATAATTCAAACAAGCATTGAGGTAAACATGAACGTTCTAGTGAAAATTGTTTTGTCTCATGAGGTTTTGGAAATTTCTCAATTTGCTCAGTTTCAGAAAGAAATACAGCGCCTCATTGAAAGCGGCGGCAAAATTCTTATGCTGGATTTCTCAAAAATAAATTTCCTGAAAAATTCCGAGTTAATGGCTGTAGTAGCGATCGTGAAATTAGTTAGAGACAGCCAATGTATACTTTTGATCTCTGCCATGAGCGAACAAGTTAGAATTCTATTTGAACTCACGGGACTACAGCAAATATTTCATTGTTTGCCGTTTGCGGAAGAATTTTCTCTCAAAAGTGAGCTAACTGAACCGTTAGGAGGTTTGCCAAGTCTTGCTAGCTAGAGGGAGAGGGGGAGAGGGGGAGAGGGCGAGAGGGGGGATAGGAAAAATCTTCAGGGTTTTTTCTTCTTTCTTCTGATTAATGAGTTCAGCACAAGAGAGCCTTCAGATGAGCCTGTTTTAAGGTGCAGAACTTCTGCAAATTAATCAGCAAAAAACTTGTCAAAGTCAGGGTAATTGTCGCTAACCTATAAATATAACTTTGGGTAGATGTGCCGATGAGTTGGTTAGGTAGAGCACTTGAAAATTGCGAGATAGAAGAGTCTGCAACTCTTGATAGTAAGGTGACAGTTCAAGGACGGAAAACAGGTTATCCGCGCCCCCAATTGCGCCGGAGCAACTGGATTTGTCTCAACGGTCAGTGGAGATTTGCTTACGATGACGCAGGCCACTGCGTGCAGCCGATCGATATTTCTGAGTGGACTCACACTATAGAAGTGCCGTTTGCTCCAGAATCGGCAAAAAGCGGGATCGGCGACACAAATTTTCATGCCAACTGCTGGTATGAACGCGAATTTGACGTACCCCACACAGAAGGCAGAGTTCTCCTCCACTTTGGGGCCGTAGACTACCGCGCCCGCGTCTGGGTGAACGGTCAATATGTCATCGAACACGAAGGCGGACACACTCCTTTCAGCGTAGACATTACACCAGTTGTGAACCTCAACGGGCCGCAGCGGGTGACAGTCTGGGCCCAGGACGACCCGCAAGATTTGGAGCAACCGCGCGGCAAGCAAGACTGGCAAATAGAGCCCCACAGTATTTGGTATCCGCGCACGACCGGCATTTGGCAGACAGTCTGGGTAGAATTGGTGCCTCACACTTATATCGAGCGCATCCGCTGGACTCCCCAGTTTGAACGCTGGGAAATCGGTTTTGAAGCGTTTGTCGCGGGCGATCGCCAGTCGGGAATCCAGATTAAAGTTAAACTGTCGATCGGCTGTATGCTGCTGGTCAACGACACCTACGAAGTAATCAACGGCGAAATCCACCGCCGCATCGCCCTCTCAGACCCTGGTATCGACGACTACCGCAACGAATTGCTGTGGAGTCCCGAAAAACCGACGCTAATTAACGCTCAAGTGCAGTTGTGGGCCGACGGCAAACTCCTCGACGAGGTTAAATCTTATACCGCCATGCGGACGGTCAGCATCCAGCGCGATCGCTTCATGCTAAACGGCCGCCCCTACTATTTGCGACTGGTGCTCGACCAAGGTTACTGGCCCGACACCATGATGACTGCCCCTTCCGACGAAGCTTTGCGCCACGATGTCGAATTAGTCAAAGCAATGGGTTTCAACGGCGTCCGCAAGCACCAAAAAATCGAAGACCCCCGATTTTTGTACTGGGCTGACGTGCTGGGGCTCCTAGTTTGGGAAGAAATGCCCAGCGCCTACCGCTTCACTCCCAAAGCCGTGCAACGGCTGACGCGGGAGTGGACCGAAGTCATCGACCGCGACGCCAGCCACCCCTGTATCGTAGTCTGGGTGCCGTTCAACGAATCTTGGGGAGTTCCGAATTTAGTCGAAGCCGCAGCCCACCGCAACTACGTGCAAGCGCTGTATTTCTTGACAAAAACCCTCGATTCGACTCGTCCCGTCATCGGTAACGACGGCTGGGAAAGTATCGATACCGACATCCTGGCGATTCACGACTACGACAACAACCCGCAAACCCTAGCCAAACGCTACGGGCCCGAAGTCCAGCTAGCCGATTTGTTTAATCGCGGGCGTCCCGGCGGGCGAGTCCTCACCCTCGACGGCCACCCGCACCAAGGACAGCCGGTGATGCTGACAGAATTCGGCGGCATTGCCTGCGCCGGTCGCGAAAACCCCGATTTTTACAGGGTTTGGGGCTACGTGCGCGCGTCGGACACGCTGGAACTCCAAGGGCGCTACAGCGCGCTGTTGAAGGTGGTAAACCGAGTGGAAATGTTCAGCGGATTTTGTTACACGCAGTTAACCGATACTTACCAAGAAGCTAACGGTTTGCTGTATGCCGATCGCACTCCCAAGTTTCCCCTAGAGGTCATCTCGGCGGCAACTCTCGGCTGGGATATTCCCGAAGAAAGTTCACAGCCGCCAGCTATTACTCACTGCTAATTGGTGTCAACTTAAGACTAAAACCTTTGAGAAATCTCGCTTATACCCGAGTTGAGATCCCCCTAAATCCCCCTTAAGAAGGGGGACTTGAAGACGTTTCCAGTCCCCCCCCTTAAGAAGCAGGGCTGTTTCATTCTCTTGTAGGGGCAGCCCCCCGTGGCTGCCCCAATCTCTGAAACACGAGCAAATCGTGGATGGGGAGGGTAGGCACGGGGGCACTACCCCTACAAAATCATCGTTTTCTTGAGAATGAAACCGCCCTGCCTTAAGAAGGGGAAAAGGCAGAACGTGCAATGATGTTCGCTTTTGAAACTTGAAGACGTTTCCAGTCCCCCCCTTCGTAGGGGCGGTGCCCCCGTGCCCGCCCTTGGCGCCAGGGGGATCGGGCGTTAATAGTCAAACAGCAGTCTGTGACAGGGTTTGACGTGTTTGTTGATACCCATGCCCCATTACCCATTACCCATTCGATCGATGTTTCAAAGTTTTTTCATGGGCGGCTTTGAATGTTCCACCCACAAATTGCTATCAGGAAAGCGTCTCGATGTCACAGCCGCCACCGGCCACGATAAATTTGTAGCAGCCGACTACCAACGCTTGCAGCAGCAAGGCATTTACACAGTCCGCGAAGGCCTCCGCTGGCACTTAATCGAACAGACACCCGGAAAATACGATTTTTCCAGTTCCCTGCCAATTATCCGGGCCGCCCGCGACATGAAAATGCAGGTAATTTGGGATTTGTTTCACTACGGCTGGCCAGACGATATTGATATTTTCAGTCCCGAATTTGTGTCCAGGTTTGCAAGCATGGTGCGCGCTTTTATGGAAGTGCTAACTGAGGAAACAGACCAAACACCTTTTGTAACACCTGTCAATGAAATTTCATTTATTGCTTGGGCAGGCGGCGATGTCGCCTACATCAATCCGTTTGCGAAAGGGCGGGGAGACGAGCTAAAAATCCAGTTAATCAAAGCTTCGATCGCAGCGATAGAATCAGTTTGGCAAGTCAATCCCCGCACCCGCATCGTTCAAATCGACCCCACAATTAACATTATTGCTGACCCTGACAAACCGGAGGATCGGGACGCGGCGGAAGGTTATCGCTTATCTCAATATCAAGCTTGGGATATGTTGGCTGGACGTTTTCGCCCGGAACTCGGCGGTAAGGAAAAATATCTCGATATTATTGGGGTGAATTATTACGATCGCAATCAGTGGATTCACAATGAAGAGCCCATGAAATACACCGATCCGCTGTACCGCCCGTTTCGCGAAATGCTGCAAGAAGTGTTCGATCGCTACGGCCGCCCCTTATTCATAGCAGAAACAGGCACTGAAGACGATTTTAGACCTGTCTGGTTTAATTATGTGTGCACTGAGGTAGCGGCGGCGATGAAAGCAGGGGTTCCGATAGAGGGAATCTGCTTGTATCCGATTGTCAACCATCCGGGCTGGGACGACGACAGGCACTGTTACAATGGTTTGTGGGATTATTGCAATGAATCGGGCGATCGGGAAATTTACCAACCTTTGGCGGATGAATTGCAGTTTCAAAGGCAGCAGATTGAACCGTTGCTGAAGTCGAAGGATTGACAATCGGGGCGATCGGCGATTTAAAAATAGGCGATTTCAATCGGCGATTGAAATCGCTTCTATACAAACGAAGTCCGCCTTCGCGGACTAAGAGATTGAGGGATTTTTAAGCCGGATTTGATGTTGGATATAAAGGGGCGATCGATCTTCTATTTCCTGGGAGGAATGAGGGGCGATCGCTTCTGAGTTAGGACTTACGCACAGACACTATCTGTAGGGCGATGCACAATCTTTAATTTTATCCTCTTTGGTAAAGTGAACTAAACTTAGATTGAGAAAATTCTCCATTTTCCACAAAGTATTGAAGAACTGGACGAAGTTCTTGAAGTTCTGATTTAGTCAAAGAACCGCGAACACCCATTTCAATAGCACCTAAAATTCTGTTTATTGTTAAAGTTTGCGTGTGAATGTCATTATTTGGTACGGTCTTTTTCATTTGTTCACTATGAAGTTCATGGCGGGTAGCCTTTAGTTTAGCTATCATATCTTCACGACTCAAGCCTTCCAGTTGTTTGAGTATAGATGTAATTGTCATATTCTAAAATCTCCTGTTCTTTAGCAAATGAAATCAATTGAATTTTTTAGAATTATAGGGCCTTCTAAAACTCCCATTCATAATCTGGATCGTCAAGGGCTGTTCTGACAGATGTCAAATTAGCAAGGTCTTTGAAAGGACTAGACTTAGCTATTTCGGTAATTGAAGTCATGGTTAAAGCTAACTGGTTATTATCACCGATTGCTATTGCCTCATCGACCTTTTCAAACAGAAATTTGAAATTATTAGCACGTTCATCAAACGAACATTCAAGATACTCGATCAAAGCATCGCGTTTTGCTTGAATGTCGGCAATTGTTGCTTTTTCCCAAGCTTCTATACCACGCCGTTTAGTCTGTTCTTGCTCTGCAACTATTTTGTATTCGGTGTAAGCTTCAACAACATCGCGGAAGCACTCAGCAGCCGAGCCGGGATTAAAGATTTCTACAGGAACTTTTTTAGCTCTCATTTCTATTGGCCTGGTAAAATTCGATATTTCAACAGAACAGAATCCTAAAACACCCGCGTCTGCCACCAAGGAGTATTCTTAATTTCCTTCTGAAGATTGCGGACTTCTTTTTGAAGATTTCGGACTTCATCCATCATGGATTCTTTGCGAAAGAGGCTGATAGCTTTCTGAAAATCTGCTACGGCTTCCTCTCTTTTTGCCTTTTCTCTGCGTATAGAACCCCTTTTAACGTAGGCATAAGCATTGTCTGGCTCTATTTTGATGACCTGATTGTAGTCGGCAAGAGCTCCCCGCTTGTCTCCCTTTTCATGGCGGACGCATCCCCGATGAAAATAAGCATTTGTACAGTTTGGTTCTATCTTGATGACTTGATTGTAGTCAGCCATTGCACTATCATAATCCTTGTTTGCTACGTGTGCATGACCGCGATACAAATAATTAACTGCTTCATTAGGGCTAAGCTTTATAACCTGAGTGAAATCGGCAATAGCTCCTTTATAATTCTTTACTTGGGCGCGAGCATAACCCCGCTGAAAATACAGGTTAACATCATTAGGTTTAGTTTTGATAACTTGAGTGAAGTCAGCAATGGCTTTTTTGTAATGTTCTAGCTCAACAAGTAAACAGCCCCGCGTGAAGTAGGCATCGACACAGTTAGGGTCAAGTTTGATAACTTGAGTATAATCAGCAATGGCACTCTCATAATCCTCTAGTTCAGTATATGCTAAACCACGACAGTAGTAGGCATTCACATTACTAGGATCGATAGTGATAACTTGAGTGAAGTCAGCAATAGCTTCTTTGTAATTTTTTAGTTCGCTGTAGGCACTTCCTCGTATTAAGTGGATATCCGCATTGCCGGGAGCGAGTTTGATGACTTGGGTATAGTCGGCAATTGCCTTGCTATAATCATTTTTAGCGACGTAAATGTTACCTCGATTGCGGTAAGCATCTACATAGCTAGGATCGAGCTGGATAGTTTTAGTGTAATCTGAAATTGCTCCTGCATAATTGTGCTGTTCATCGAGAATACAGCCGCGCACAAAGTAGGCATAAACATTTTGAGAATTGAGTTCGATCGCTTTCGTAAAATCTTCAATAGCGGCCCCGTACTGTCCACTCTCAAGCTTTTCTATTCCTCGGTTAAAAAAGTCTTCATCGCTCTTGAAGAAATCAAAAAATCCTGTAATTCCCTTAGATACGCCTTTGCCTACATTCTTAACGGTAGATTCTGCTGTGACACCAGCCATTGCTACGCCTTTGCCTACATTCTTAACTGTAGATTCTGCTGTGGCACCAGCCATTGCACCGCCCAATATGATTAAAGGAATAGCCAGAGGCCCTAGAGCAGCCGCACCCAAAGTTACACCAGCCGCAAGTGCTGCACCTCCTCCTACAACTGCACCCGCTTGGTTTTCTTTTGTGAAGTCATTCTCAGTACATACCGTATGTAAATCACCAACATTTCCTAAAATTTCCCAAGGATTCATTGCAACCTCCTTATTTTTAAGTAGTAAGGTGGGAAATGCCCACCCTACAAATAGATTTTCTGCGTAAGTCTTGAGACTACTTGGATCGTGATTTCTATTTCCCTGGTAAAATCCGATATTTCTCCAAAACCTTCACAGTACCGAGGTTAAGCTTACCGTCATTATTTAAGACAGGAGTTTTCAACATTTCTACAAGTCCCTTCATCAGAAGGCCTACCTGTTGGAACTTCTCAGCATCCCTCTTAGCATCAAAAGGCTGAGATTCTAGTTGACTCAAACCTTCAACAGCACGAGTGTTCATGGATTCAAACACTCCTCTCAACTCAATTATCCGCTGTCTTACCTGTTTGGCAAAGTCCTTAGCAAGTTTCATGTCTGCGATCGCCTTATTGACTTGAGCTTCATGCTCTCGCGCCTTTGTCATCGCTTTCTCGCCTTCACTAGCAGCAAAAAAGCCACCAATCGCCAAAGCTGGTAAAAGGGTGATACCGCCTAGCACAGCAGCACCCAGAGCCATACCGCCCCCACCAGCGGCGATCGCTCCACCGCCAAACCATGCTAAAGTTGCATTCCAAGCAGCCGCTCCACTGAGAGTTGAGATAGCGGTTCCGGTGCTTGCAGCTCCTAGTGTAGTAACAGCACCAATAGCACCGCCGTAACCTGCTGCGGCTGCTCCAGCAGATTTAACGCCAGCCATAAAATATTGTTCTGCTCCTACCGCCGCAGCTTTGTACTCCTTCATCTGCTGAACTGAAAAATCCATCCCTTCTAAAAGCCGCTTTTCACTTTCTGAAGCCTTCCGACCAGTATTTTCAAGGAAGGTAACAAAGCGCTTAATTGTGCTTCTTATGACATTCAGTTGCAGTTGACCGTACTCTTCGGCTAATCTGTTTGTGGCTGCTTCTTCTCTTTTCAAATCTTCAACCGCACGCTCGAATCGCTTTTGAGCTTCCTGGGCAAGTTCATTAGCTTTCTGACCTGGATAGAATGAAGGCATAAAATACTCCTAAGTCTGATTTCTCGACATCTTAAAAACAGAGGATTTTTTAGATACTTTGGCTTAATAACTCTGTGCTGGAGAAAACTCTACGCGGCAAGAAGTGAGCCTTGCCAGAATTTCCTGTGTAAAATTAATCACGATCCTGCTTTCCCTGATCCTAACCTAACCACCTTTAACAAAGAAACTAATCAGCATTAGGAATTGTGCTAGACTTTGATTATAAAAAATCCAGAAACCTATCCCCTGCAATGGCATCCTCTAACGATCGCTTCTCCGAAGCTGCCCGCGACTGGGACTTAGAAACTCTTTACACAGACCTAGCATCCGCCAAGGGAAAGCGGCTCACGCCCACAGAGAAACAACATCTACGGGGTCTACTCTGCGGCTACAGTCCCGCCGAAATTGCCGAAAGGCTCAGTAAAAACCCCAAGGGAATTGCGGTAGATTTCTGTAATACTTTATACCAATATGTAAAAAATCTTGTAGGTAAAGCTGATGAAAAGGTAGAAAACTGGAGGAAGATTTGTGAATGGCTGGAGGACGCAGGATATAAAACTCAGCCATCTCCCGAACCTGAATCAGGTGATTGTTTACCAATAAAATTCTTAATAAAAAAAGCAAATGTAGTTGTTGATAAAAATCAAATCATAGTTGATATAAACCTGCGAATAGTCGCCTCCTCACCTTCAGAGATTCCCATTATAGAAAAGTTTGATATCAATGGCAATGGTGCAAACTAAGGAAAGTGCGATCGAACTGAGATGTTGCACCATTCTCAATTACTTGTTTATCAACAGGCTTTTCGGCCTGTTCCACAAGAAAATTCACTCTTTGTGGAACAGGCCGAAAAGCCTGTTAAGCGAGAATGGTGCAAGATGTGCGATCGAACGCATCAACTTAATGTTAGACCCAATAGCAATAAGGGCGGGCAAGATGCCCACCCCACATACTAGATATCACTTGGATATCAGACTTAAATTTTCAATACCCCCAGGGGAATTCGAATCCCCGTCGCATCCGTGAAAGGGATGTGTCCTAGGCCTCTAGACGATGGGGGCGCGTCGTTGCGTTTGCTTGTGTTCCGCACCTTTATTACCTTAACTAATCTTTCCCAATCTGTCAACTACTTTGGGAAACTTTTTTTTCTACTCGTCCCAAAGCACGTCACAGTAGGCTTTGAGGATGGCGGCGCAATTGCCGATCGCCCCGAGATGAGCAATTTCAAAGCCGTGGGTGTTCTGGGTGGGGAAAGCCAAACAAGCGGCGCGGGCTACGTGGCCGAACTTCATGGCGATCGAAGCATCGCTCCCAAAACCGCTAATTACCGCCAACTGCACCTCTACATCCGATGCTGCGGCTGCTGCGCGCAAGTGGGCGTTCAATCCTTCATCGTAGACTCCGTAGCCGTCCTGAACCAGCAAAACCGGGTTTTCGCCGTCACGAATCGGGTATTCCGGCGCCAGAGGGCAAATTTCCAAAGCGATCAGCGCGTCCAACGGCTGGCGCTGGGTGAAATACAAAGCTCCGATCGCCCCAACCTCCTCCTTCGCCGACGCGACCAAATAAACATTCACCGCAGGCTCTTTCAAACATTCCGCCAGAGCCAGCAAAATCGCCACTGAAGCCTTGTTGTCCAGAGTGTAGCTCGCGATCCAGTCCTTCAACCGCAGCGGGCGCTTGCGGTGCTTTCCCACCACCATCCGCGTGCCCGGTCGAATTCCGGCCTCGGCTAATTCCTCGGCGGTACACTTAGTTTCAATCCAGGCATTTTCCCACTTTAAAGAAACATCTTCCTGCTGAGCTTTCTGAGCAGATTCGTGAGAAACATGGCGGGAACCGAAGCTGAGAATGCCGCTAATTGTTTGCTTGTCTCCGAGCAAATCCACCACGCCTTCGCCGTAAACCCAAGGAAATGCGCCGCCCAATCTGCGGACTTCCACGCGGCCACTCTCGCCTATTGTTTTAACTAGGGCGCCAATTTCGTCTTTGTGGGCGGTAATGGCGATCGACTTTTCGGGATTGCGACCCTTAATTAGGGCGATCGCATTGTCCGCGCGATCGACCCAAGCATTCACTCCCAGGGCGGCGAATTTTTCCATCAACCGCTGGTTAATTTCCGATTCCGCACCGCTGGGTGAGTGCAGCATTACTAATTCTTCGATTGTTTGGAACAGGCGATCGAACTCTAACATTTTTTATTTTCGTTTTTAGGAGCGAATTTTGACACATATTAAAGCACATTTACGCACTATTTCCCGGCGGTACACTTAGTTTCAATTCAGGCATTTTCCCACTTGAAAGAAACATCTTCCTGCTGAGCTTTTTGAGGAGCGTAGGAATGAAGCAATTGGAGGCAGCAAAAGGCGATTGAGTAACAAGATTCATGCGATCGCGTGGATGCGTTGGGCAATCCGTTGGGGTTTCACCGACACTTTTTCGCTAACAAATGCTAACAAACGTATAAGTCAAGAGAGTCTCTCAACAAAGGCGTGTCAACCAATGCCTCGCCCGTGAAAATCCCGCGAGCACCATTTAGATCCCGATCCATCTTCAATCCAGTAGCTACGGACTTGATAGTTCTAGCGCCACCTAGATTTTTGACAATTTCGCCCGTCCATGACACAGTTTTTGAAGTGTAAGCTTCGTTGCCGTCAATCACAAGCTTGGAGTTTTCCCAAGCTTTCCACTTCAGGAAAGTCTTGAACTCGTAATGGCTCAGAGTCAACATTTGTCGCACTGTTTTGTTCCTCAACTTGCGACGTGACTTAGACACCATTTGAGAACTTTCAAAAGTTGGCAGCAGAATTACATCAAAATTATCGACTAAAAACTTAGCCGTTTTATGATGCAGCTCTTTGACCAAATTCTTGATTTTGCAACGAAGCCTGCTGGCTACTTTCTTGAATCTTCTTTTCTGGCGACTGGGAGCTTGAGAAATTTTTGATACTAATCTGTCCAGCCGGAAACATAGTTTTTGGATGTGTAAATTAGAATCTTTTCCTAACCAGCCGTAAGAATTTTCAGAGAAAAATGTCATGAAAGTGCGGACACCGGGATCTAAGGCAACAAGCCGACCTTGGTTTTCGGTCTTGGCTTGTTGCACTTCTTCAGAAACGATCAGGTAATACTCGCCATAAGCCAGCGTTAACCTGCCGTCACTGAAAGTTTCAGGCAGAGTTTCTTTTAACAAACACTTGCCTAGAATCGAATGGTAGACACCACAATCTTTTATAGCCGACTTCGGCACATAGATAGATTGCTTGGTGTCTTTCCTGCTCCGAAATTTACATTTACGGATTTGACCGTCTTTTTTGAAACCCTGTTTAGCCGCCTTGACTGCCGAGCAAGCATCTTTGATGGCAATCGATTTAATTTGGAAAGGTACAGGCTTTGCCCATTCTGGTAAGCTGTTGAGTATTCCGGTTTTGATTGTCATCCAGCTAGCTTTTTTGTCTGGTTCTTGCAGGTATTTGATAGTCGTGTTGTAGACAAAACGACTTACACCAAACCACTGCTTTATCAGTGCTTTTTGTTCAGGATTTAGGAATAGACGGATCTTCCTTGATTTTCTTGCTGTAGCTTCTGAGTCCGTGCATTCGGCAACTGAAGACGTGAAGGATGGCAAGAAGATCGGCGGTGAGTTCGGTTTCTGGGCAGTGAACTGTTCGGTCAAGAACCACGATTTGTCCACCGTTTTGCTGTGCCATGAACTCGAACAATTCAAATCCAAATCGACACAATCTGTCGCGACAGGCAACAACAATCGTGAGCTGTTCGCCGCGCATAAATCTGACCAGTAGGGCTTGCAGTCCTTTCCTTTTGAAATTGATTCCTGAGCCGATGTCTTGGATGATTTCGGCGTCTGGGTACTGTTGCTGCATGAATTCAACTTGTCGAGCAAGGTCGTCTCGCTGCTTGGTTGAACTGACTCGGCAGTAACAAACAATGGCAGTTCCAATTGCACCGCGCTGGTAAGACTCAACATCGTAGAGTCTTTGTCCTGCTTCGTTTTTGATGCTTTTGATCTTGCCTTCATCTGCATATTTCCTTAAGGTGTTGGCGTGCAAACCCAGGAATTGGACTGCTTTTCTGAGTGGTATGTATGCCATTTGCTCATCTTACAGCGTTTGTTAGCAAATGTGGGCATTTGTTGGAAAACTATACACTGTTAGTCAACCCCCCGACAAACTGGTGACGCGAGCAGGAGGCGACCAACTGCAGCCGTTACTGGTGGCGGATACACTGCTGGCTAACAAGGGCTATGATCCAGATCAGCGTGTGATTGACCGCCTCAATGCCGAGGGGAAGACCACCGTCATTTCACCTCGCCGCAATTGCAAGACCCTGCAAACTTACGATGCTGAATTTTACAACGCCCGTCATTTGATTAAGAACTTTTTCCCCAAGCTGAAGCAGTATCAGGGAATCGCGACGCGCTATCACCCTAGGGCGGTGAACTTTCCGGCGTGCGATTCTTCTGGCTGCTGCGGTCATCTGGTTGAATTGATGACACCCCCTAAATTAACTTGACAGCGCCGTAAACTAATATGCCTAACCTCTTGAGCACCTTCTTTTCTAGTAATTTCATTCCTCACGGGCATTGTTACCTCTGGAAACCGGGGTTAGTCTGGCTCCACTTAACCTCAGATGCCTTGACTACCCTCGCTTATTACTCGGTGGCGGTTGCCATTGTTTACTTTACGACTGAGCGTAAGGATCTGCCTGCCCACACGGTGATGCTGCTGGTTGGTTTCTTTTTTATCTTTGCCTTATGTGGCACCACGCACCTGATGGGAATAGTGACACTTTGGCACCCCATTTATTGGGTTTCAGGAGTGATCAAAGCTCTCACTGGTGTTTGGTCTTTCTATACATTCACCTTTTTACTGATTCCCTTAATTCCAGTGGCGCTCGATGCGCCAAGTCCAGCCCAACTCGCCCTTACAAACCAGGAACTAGAAGAGAGTCGCCGCCGTATCCAGGCGATTAATGTGGAGCTAGAGCAACGGGTGCAGGAACGCACTGCCCAACTGGAAGCCTCTAATCGCACCAAAGACGAATTATTGATGCGTGAACAAATAATTCGGGCAGACGCAGAGGCCGCCAACCGTGCCAAGGATGAGTTTCTCTCGATTCTTTCTCATGAACTCAGAACTCCTCTCAACGCCATCTTAGGGTGGTCAACGATGTTAAGGCAGAAAAACCTCAGTGAGGATAAGGTGGCGCGGGCTTTGGAGACGATCGAGCGAAACGCGAAGTCTCAAGCCCAGCTCATCGAAGACATCCTCGATGTTTCTCGCATCATCACGGGTAAACTGCGCCTCCAAGTCCGTCCTGTCAACCTCGTGCCGGTGATTGAATCGGCGATTGAGTCTGTACACTTGGCGGCTGAGGCAAAGTCAATTCGCCTGCAAAGCCGGATCGATTCTGAGGTTGGCCCGCTCTTGGGTGATGCCGATAGGTTGCAGCAAGTTGTGTGGAATCTACTTTCTAACGCCCTCAAATTTACGCCTAAAGACGGGCGAGTCGAGATTCGTTTGCAGCGGGTTAATTCCCATGTTGAAATTACTGTCAGCGACACTGGGGCAGGCATCAGCTCGGATTTTCTACCGTTTGTCTTCGATCGCTTCAGCCAGCACGACAGCACGACCACTCGCAGTTATGGGGGGTTGGGTTTAGGGTTAGCCATTGTGCGTCAATTAGTTGAATTACATGGCGGGACTGTAACGGTAGTGAGTCCAGGGATAGGACAGGGGACGACTTTTACAGTCAAACTGCCCGTGACGATTATCCATCTACCACCCAGCGCTCCAGAGCCCTTAAACTCGATCGTCAAGGCGAATGGGAGGTTTCAGGGCTCATCGACCCTTGAAGGCTTACAAATCCTAGTGGTAGAGGACGAGGCTGACGCGCTAGAGTTGCTGAGTACGATTCTCGCAAAGTATGGTGCTGATGTCATGGCTGTGGCTTCGGTAAAGGAGGCCTTGACCATTATCCAAACCGCAAGCGATCGCAGCCCCGATGTTTTAGTGAGCGATATTGGGATGCCGGATGAGGATGGCTACTCCCTGATCCGCAAGTTGCGTCAACTTGAAGCGCAGCGGGGCGGTAGGCTACCCGCGATCGCGCTGACGGCTTATGCCCGAAATGACGATCGTCAGCAGGCACTATTAGCAGGTTTTCAGATACATTTGACCAAACCCGTAGATGCTGCTGAGTTAGTGGCGGTGGTTGCCAGCCTCACCGGACGTATTGTAAAACTTCATTAACTTTATAAGCAGTAATGAGCGATGGTGGTATTATGTAGTCAGGAGGTCGAAATGAAACTACCTGACTACGCCAAGGCAATAGGCATAAGTTACACCACAGCGTGGCGCTGGTGGAAGGCAAACAAACTGCCACATCCGGCACGGCAGACGGAAAGCGGTCTGATTATAGTTGACTACTTGCCACAATCGCCATCAAGCCAAGTCAAGAAGAACCGAGTCGCTATTTACAGTCGAGTCTCATCTTCAGAAAATAAAGATAACCTCAACCGCCAATCGGAGAGATTAACTGAATATGCCATTGCTAACGGTTATCAAATTGTTAAAAATGTCAAAGAAATTGGCAGTGGATTAAACGACCATCGAAAACAGTTAGAGGCACTACTACAACAAGATGACTACGACATTTTATTAGTTGAACACAAAGACCGTTTAGCTCGATTTGGCACAAACTATCTAGATGTTCTCTTACTACGATTGGGAGTTAAGTTAGAAATAGTCAACCTAGCCGAGAATGGAAAAGATGAATTGATGCAAGACTTAGTGGCTATAGTTACTAGCTTTGCTGCTCGACTTTACGGACAGCGACGCGCCAACATAAAAACAGAAAAGATAATTGCCGAATTGAAAGATGGAGATGCTGAATGCAATTAGCAGAAAGGCATATCATTAAATCAACAGAATCCCGTTTCGCGGAAATTGACCAATTAGCTTTCAAATCCAAGAATCTGTACAATGCCGCTAACTACGTCATTCGTCAGAACTTTATTTATGGATGGGGCTATGTCGGTTACAACGAGATGAATCGATTGATGAAGTTTCACGAGGCATACAAGGCTTTACCTGCCAAAGTGAGTCAACAAATCTTGATGGTGCTCGACAAGAATTGGAAATCGTTCTTTGAGGCTTCTAAAGCTTACAAAGCCGACTCTTCTAAATTCACTGGTCGTCCAAAGTTACCAAAGTACAAAGATAAGATTAAGGGGCGCAACCTTCTCGTCTACACGATTCAGGCGATTAGTAGCAAACAATTAAGAAGCGGAATTCTCAAACTTTCTGGTACTGAACTCTCAATTAAGACTAAAATTAACCCTGACCGAATTTGTCAAGTTAGATTAATTCCGAAATGCGATTCCTATGTAATTGAGGTAATTTATAATGAGCCGGAGTCCACCGCTAAGGACAATAGCTTTGCAGCCGGTATTGATTTGGGATTGAATAATTTAGTGGCGTTAACTTCAAATCGACCGGGTTTTATCCCAATGTTGATTAACGGGCGACCATTGAAATCGATCAACCAGTTTTACAACAAGCGCTCTTCACGATTGCAATCCCAATTGAAAGGGAACCGCAAAACTTCACCTCGGATTCAGCGACTAACTCGTTGCCGTAATCAAAAAGTAGACAATTACTTGCATCATGCGAGTCGAATGATTGTTGATATTTTGGTAAAGCAACAAATTGGGACGCTAGTAATTGGCAAAAATGCACAGTGGAAAACCGATATAAACATTGGAAAGCAGACTAACCAAAACTTTGTTAGTATTCCTCATGCTCGATTAATTGAAATGTTGGAGTACAAAGCTTTTTTGGTGGGAATTAAGGTAATCGTGAATGAAGAATCCTACACATCGAAAGCAAATTTCCTGGGTTTAGATCCAATTCCTGTTTACGGAAAAACAGAAAAAGAGCCTGTTTTTACTGGAAAACGGATTAAGCGTTTGTACAAAACATCGACTGGTCAGTTGATTAATTCTGACGTGAATGGCTCGTACAACATTCTCAGAAAAGCAATCCCAAATGCGTTCAGCTTTCTTGATAGGGAGCTGCGTAGTTCAGCTTAAGAAGGGTCAATCCGCTTGAAGTAAAAGCGAAAGGGGAGGGACAGCAAGCCTCCCATGTCTGTCTATAAATGACTATACTTTTACCAGCTATAAGCAGGTGCTAAAACCTAGGTGTTCAAGAACAAATGTTGCGTTGGAGAATAATGGGCTTGTTGTCAGCTTGGGGGTGAAGGCTAGCGCTTGTGGCAAATCAAGCTTGTGAGTGTCGTCTCCAGCACAAACGTCTAGTTAACTTACTTGATTCAGGCAAAAAGTCTACTGTGTCAAAGATAGGAAGCACTCTTCAATCGTTGGGAGCAGTCCATCGAACTCTAACATTTTTCAATTCCGTGTTTTGAAGCGTATTTTGACATATATTATTAAAGCAGATGCACTCTCAATTTACTCTTCTTATAAACAAAAAAATAACTCTATGTAATGATATCTAGCGCCTTCTCAACAAACTCGTAATCAGCCGCATTGGTTGACTAAAACTCTCGCATTCAGGTTTAATTCGCAGACATAAACTGGATTTACAAGCGGTGCAAAATGTGAAGTATTACCTTACCTAGAGGCTTTTCCATCATCTAACGTTATTTTGCAATTAAAATAAATTTCAATCTCTCCCTATGCTTGTCCATAAAATTCAGCAACTGGTGCAGCGCCAAATTCGAGCCAAAAAGTTAGGGATTAAATTTAACAGAGTTGCTAACTTTCAATTGCCCGAACAAGTGATTGTGCAAGGAAAACAGCATCAAGTAAACGTGCCTTCAGAGAAAGGCATGGACGGAGAATTTATAGAAGTGCTTTTAGACGACTGCTACGGAGTCGAGCAATTATCTGAATCGCTGATGACAATTATTGATATTGGAGCCAATGTCGGCTTATTTCCGATTGCTGCGAGGAACAGGTTTCCCCAGGCCGTAATTCACGCCTACGAACCTAATCCCTACCTAGAAAATTACCTTAAACATCAATCTCAAATCGCAAATTTTACATATTTTATGGAAGCAGTAGGAGGCCGAGATGGTAAAATCGTCCTCGACATTCGCGAAGTTTCGGGAAAAACCCGATCGACAGTTAGCGAAAGTGGCGAAATACCAATGATATCATTTCGCAGGGCGATCGAGCGAATCGGTGGTAGCGTCGATTTAGCCAAAGTAGACTGCGAAGGTGCAGAATGGCTGTTATTTGAAGATCGAGATACTTGGCAACTTGTGCAAAACCTTTCTTTAGAATATCACTTGTGGTCTGGTCACACTCACGCGGAAACCCGACAAATTATTGAAAACTTAGGATTTAGGATCGGAAAGCAAATACCAATAGATAAATGGTACGGCTTGATTTTAGCATCCCGAACCTGCAACCCTCAATGATATAGCAGATGTTGAAGAAGGAAGTTCGGCAACAGATTCGCTTTATTATGATGTAACCGATGCCAGAAAGAAGGTTAATTATTCTGGAGTTGTGGTGACAGGTCAGTTTTTATAAAAAAGAAGAGTACCTCAAAAAAATGAAACAGAAATACCTAATCTTATATCATTTCCGGTTACACCGGAATAATGTTGACGGTTGACGGTTGACGGTTGACTGTTCACTGTCAACCGTCAACAGTGAACTCGAATTTACTATTCCGATGCTAACGGATTTGAGATTAATTGATAATTACTTCCCGAATCGAGTCCCCACTAGAACTTAATTTAATTGGTGTGGTATTCGATAAAAAATATATTGTTAATGGACTTTTTACATCCATTGAAGACCTAGAGTATTTATTAAATCGCCTCTTAAATGAAGGAGAGTTAATGATTAAATGGGGACGAAAAATCACAAAAAAGGGGGAGTGTTGTATCACAGTTTAAATGCACAACAGCTTATCCAACCCATCCTTATATTTGGGTTGATTTATCCTTCATTACAAATATTCCCAAATCCTAATTTATTTATTGCGTTCAACGATTTAATTGATCCAATAAATCAATTCCAACCCTTTTATTTATCTGGATGAGCTGGCTTATTTCTTACTTCTTTAATCCGCAGAGTGACAGAAGAGGGAGATCAGGGTTTGGATCGCGGGCTTACAGTGGCATTTTTTTTGCGGAGTGGTATAACTACTCGGAATCAACAAATATGGCAATTCGTCAAGCGCTGGTGGGAGATGGTAAATTAGTGTTTGGGAGAGAAAAATCTACAGGAAGTATCGAAGTGCCTGTCCCATTCGCCTTGCCAGCAGCAGGATCGGGCTGGTAAAGTTGGATACGATCGCGCCCAAGCCGTTTAGCTTGATAAAGCGCTTGGTCGGCTGCGGCAATCAGAATTTCGGCTCCCGATTCAGATGCAGGAACAATACTCGCTACGCCCAGGCTGAGAGTGACGTACTCGCTCACCTGAGAACCAGCGTGCGGAACCTGCAAAGCTGCGATTGTGAGCTGTATGTGTTCGGCTACGATCACTGCGCCTTGAATCGAGGTATTTGGCAAAATAACGGCAAATTCTTCGCCTCCGTAGCGAGCTACTAAATCGGCGGGGCGATTGACTGCATTGGCGATCGCCCCGGCGACTTGTCGCAAACATTCGTCTCCGCCTTGATGCCCGTAAGTATCGTTGTAACTTTTAAAAGAATCAATATCGCACAGAATTAGGGACATGGGCGTTTGTTCCCGCGCTTGTCTGCGCCACTCCATTTCTAAATACTGATCGAACCGTCGGCGGTTTGCTAGCTGCGTGAGTGCGTCCGAAGTAGCCAAGCGCTCTAACTTGAGGTTGGCCGCTTGCAACTGCTGGTAGAGTTCTGCTTGCTTGATGGCGATCGCCAACTGGGTGGCCAGAGAAGACAGCAACTCTACTTCCAACTGCATCCACTGCCGGGGACTGCACTGGTGGGCCATCAGCAGCCCCCATAACTCTTCTCCTTGCACTAAAGGCACAACCAAATAAGCTCTCACCGCGAATTGTGCGAGCAAGTCAATTTGATATTGCGGCAAATCCGCGGCCAAAACATCGGCGATCGGTCGGATCGCTCGATGTTGGTACGCTTCGAGATAGAACTGGTCAAAACAGAACTTTTCCAGGGTTTCCCCCAACATCGGCTTGCAGTTGGCAGCTACAGATTCCACTGTTACCGCCCCCGTCGCCGGGGTGGCGCAGACACTGCCCGTACAGGGGTTGAAGCGGACGATCATCACTCGATCGGCCTGAAGGAACTGACGCACTTCTGTCACTGTCGTGCTGAGCACTTCACCCAAATCCAGAGACTGGCGGATATGCTGAGTAATCGTCGCCATCAGCAGTTCTCGTTCGTTCTGCTGCCGCAGCGCCTCTTGTGCCCGTTTGTACTCGGTGATATCTTGAGCGGTGCCGAAAATTTGTTTGGGGCAGCCGTCGGCTGTGCGGGCGAAAACTTGGTCGCGGCAGCGAAACCAGCGCCATTCGCCCGATCGATGTTTGAGCCGATACTCTAACTCCAAAATATGCCCGTCTTGAGTCGAGGGAAATTTTTTCTGGTGGGCTTTGAGCCTCGGCAAATCTTCTGGGTACACCAAACTCGAGTACAAAGCAGTTTGCATCTGTAAAATTTCTTGGGGAGTGTAGCCCAGCAATTTAGAAGCTTGACCGTTGACGTAGACGTTGCGCCGTTGGGTCAAATCGTAGATGTAGAGCAAATAAGGCGCCGCGTCAGCAATTTGCTGGATGAAATGCTGGCTCGATCGCAATTCTTCCTCCACCCGCTGACGCACTTGCACTTCTTCCACAGCTTGATCCCGCATTGTGCGGTAAGCTTGGATGCGATGGGTGAGGTCGGTCACGTCTTGAATCACCAGCAGCGCGTAGAACGATGGGGCATTGACCCCCGGCCATATTGATGACGAAGCTGAGGGTGGAGATTCCCTAGACACAAAAGCACTTCTTGATGAGCCGACTCCGACACTACCCTCTGATTCCAACTCAAGAGTATGGAGAACCCAGTCTCTAATCTCCTGTTCTTCTATGCCAGCCTCCAGTGCCGGCACAGCAGTCACAGTAGTTTGCTGAATTCGCTGCTGGCCGTCTTGCCAAGTTGCCGGAATCAGGTGTTTGTGAATTTGAGAAGAAAAAATTGTTGGCGGGCCTCCTGCAAAGATTTGCTTGAAGCGAGTGGCGTACTTTAACTGACTCAGGTGAGGAAAATGGGTTGTGATCTTTGTTCCCAATATTTGGCTGCGGGGAATTTTAGTCCACTCTTCCAGACAAGTGTTCCAAAACAGCACCACAAAATCATCTTGCAGCAAGCAGGCGCCGACTGGTACGCTGTCGAGAACCCCAAACTTTTCCTTAATACTTTTGCTCTCCTCAATCATAGACCCCCGGCAAGTTGATTGATAGCAGTCAACAAGGTGTCAAAGGAATTAACATTGAAAATAAGAATGATATCTCCTTCAATGTGAAGCCTTTCAATCATGAAACTGGTCTGGGCTAATAAAACAACTGTATCAGTAGCTAAACCGCCAGATATCAGCAAACTAGCAATCGTCCCTTCGCTATAAGTGGGAATTGAATAGTTCAGGCGCTGCTGAAGTACGTTGCTGATTGCACCCATGACCCCATTAATTACAATATTTCCCACTTCACTTAGCGTACCAATTTTGACTGAATCGAGATCCTGAGTTCCAGCTTCTTCCCCTGTAAGCATTGTCACCAGCAGGGCAGCGCTGTTTGTGGGAAAGACTAGCTGGGCAATGCCTCCAAAGGAGCCTGTGAATTTGAGCTGGACAGCGGCGATTTGCTCGCCGTTGAGGTGTTGCTCTAACTCTTGTTCCACGTCGATGGGAGTCAGGATTTGAAGGTAGGGGATTTGCAAGCGAATCGGGGAGTCGATCATGTCGTTCAAAACCCCTGCGGCTTGACCGATCCCGATGTTGACGAGTTCCTGCAAAGCATCGAGCTGTCGAGTGCTTAATTTCATTGTGTGCTCTCCTCGCTGACACTAAGAGCTTTTTTGATCCACCCGATTAGTTCGTCTGAGTTGGGCATTTTGTGAATGACTGCCAGGGCTCCGAGTTCCATGCACTCGGAGCGGGTGGTTGCTTGGATGTCTGCGGTAATTACGATCACTGGAATTTTATATCCTCGATCGCGCATGGCTTGCAGGACTTCCCTACCTTCCATCTCCGGCATCAGCAGATCTAAGAGCATACAGTTTGGGGTTTTAGTGCCGAGCAGTTCTAGAGCTTCTGGGCCGCTGGATGCTTCCCAAGTCTCGTATCCTTCTGCTCGCAGGATTTTGCAGATTACCCTGCGAGTCAACCACGAATCTTCGACAACGAGAATTGATGTCACTACGTTCTCCTCCTTCTATTGTTTAGGACTGACCGGCGTTGCAGGTACTGTTTTTATCTTGACAGTAATTTAAAGTGCTGGGACGGTGTGCGATCGAGCGTCACTTGGAATTCCTGTTCTTAAAAACTAACGCATTAATGTGTTGGATAGTTTAGTATCTTGGACTATGTTAAGAAAAAACCCGGTTTCTGAATGAAACCAGGTTTGCGGGATCTCTATTGCTCCTAACAGGGGCGCTCAATTATAGATTACCAAACGCTTCCGAAGGGACTCTACTCGCTGTTTGGCCGTGGTATTGTCTGGATCGCAGGCGAGAGCTTGTTCGTACATTTCCAAGGCTTGAGCTGTTAATTTCTTGCGCTCGTAGGCGTGACCCAGATTATTGAGAGATGTAACGTATTCTGGCTGCAACTTCAGGGCTTCTTTGTACTGGCGGATCGCGATGTCGTACTGTTCTTGGCCGAAGTGTGCAAAACCGAGGGCGTTGTAAATAACAGCTTGATTTTCTTCGCCTTCTAAGTCTTTGGCTTTCAGGGCTTTTTGAAACAGTACGATCGCCTGGGAGTAAAGCTTCTTATCTAGATATATACTTCCTAATTCGTAGTATTCCTGTGCTGTTCCTTTTTCTACCGTCAGCTTATTTTCTAAGCGTTCCAGAGACATTTCCAGCTTCCTAGTTTTGAGAATCTGGCGCACCACAAACCAGGAACTGCTGCCGAGTATAGCGAGCAGGACTGTCAGGTAAACAATGAGCAAATTACTATCCATGTTTTTCTTAAATTTAGGTATGTCTGTGGAAGGTTTTATTTATTTTAAGGCCCTAGCAATCTCTGAGATTGGCCTCTGCAACTGTATAAAAAACAAGGAAATAGCGATCGACCGGCCCGATCGCGATTTCTGAAAAAGCAAAAATCCAGAAGTAAGAACAAAGAAGGAAACTTGGTCTCAACCTCCTCAATTCATCAGGAGTTTTCCTTCTCTGGCAGACAGTTAAATCTTTCTTACTTCTGCTTTGTGCATTCTGAAAATCAAGCTAGATTTCAGGCTCCGGCTCGATTAGCCATTTCCACGACTTTACCGAATGTTGCCGGGTCAACGATCGCCATTTGTGCCAGCATTTTGCGGTTGATTTCGATGTTGGCTTTCTTCATGTTGCCGATCAGTCTGCTGTAGCTCGTGCCGTGCTGGCGCGATGCGGCATTGATCCGAGCAATCCACAGGCGGCGGAAATCACGTTTGCGTTTTTTGCGATCGCGATAACCGTTACGCAGGGCCTGCATCACCCGTTGGTTAGCTGTGCGGAACTGTTTCGACTGTGCGCCTCGGAAACCCTTGGCTAATTTGAGAATTTTTTTGCGGCGCGCTCTGGCGACATTACCGCGTTTTACCCGTGTCATCTTTAATTTCCGTTAAACTTTACAAGTATGGAAGCATTAACCGCACGTTAGCATCGTTGGTCTCGTCGATGACGACCAGCTTAGATAGACGGCTTTTGCGAGCTGAACTTTTGTGCTGTAGCAAGTGGCTTTTGTAAGCTTTACGGCGCACAATTTTACCGCTGCCGGTCGCTCTAAAGCGCTTTGCGGCTGCTTTGCGAGTTTTGAGTTTTGGCATGAACTGGTGTTATTTGGACACAAGCTTATACCGTATCACGTTTGTGCTACTTTCTGCAAGGGAGATTTGCGGGTTGGGGGTGGCGCTGCATTTGCTGCGATATACAGGATGGGCGATCGGGTAATCTTGCGGTAGTTTGCGGGAGTTGACACCTGGTATAAAATGTTATACCGCAGTTGCGGTATAATTAAGGGTTATACTCTAGGTTATCGGCAGGGTTAATATTTGAAAGCTGCTGGTGAGGCACGATAATTAAATTGAAGATGCAACATTAATTATTGGTTATGACGCTTAGAGAGTCCATTGAAAAAATCCTTTAGAAATATCCATTGGTCAGTAATGAAAACTTCCAGGGACATTCATTTGCTAGTTATGTCAGAAATGTAGTGCCGAAATCAATAAGTGCTTCATTGGAATTACCAGAAATCTATAGGGTAAAAGCTTCTGCAGGGAATGGTTCTTGGGCTAAAGTTCCTTGGATAGCAATATTTAACAAGCTTGTAACTCAGACTGTCCAGTCGGGGTTTTACTGTGTTTATTTATTTTGCGCCGACTTCTCAGGCGTTTATCTTTCTCTCAATCAAGGAATAGCAGATATAGCGTATTCCAGGTTTATTAAGTACACCAGAGAAACCGGGTTTCTTTACAGTTCTCGCCTCTGGTAATCATTCAGTTCAAGAAACCCGGTTTCTGGCGATATACATCTACATGGAATATGCTGTAAAAGAAATAAGTGAGGACTGGGGAAGTCGAGGGACATGGTAAGAAATCAAGCACAACTCTTTAAAGATAAGCTTGGTTCTGACAAGCTCAGATAATTTTCAGAACCTCTCGATATTCAACTTGATTCTATCCAAGGAAACTACTTCTAGAAGGCATTTAGTATTAAACTCTCAATACAGGTCTTTCGGGATTTTGGGGATTGGGAACTAGACGCTGATTTTTGCAATCTACCAGCAAATCTAAAGTTTCTAACACAGTTTGACCGATTAGCACCATATCGCCTAAAACCATTGCCGCCTCTATTGTCTCGCGCCCTTCTATTTCAATGATAACAGGCCCTGTTAATCCCACTGTTTCTTGTCGGCCATCAGCATATTTTGCTATTTCCTGACTCCGAATTCTTAAACCGAGCTGCTCTACTACATCCGCAGGTAACGCAGTTCTGACTGCGCCACTATCTATCAGTGCTTCTGCTTCGTATACGCGCAACAGAGTTGGATTGAGCACTCCTCGGCTCACTAAGGCTTCATCAATGGCATTCGTTAGCTTGACTTTGACTCGAACTGCACCCATATTTTTGCTGGCTTGAGTTAGATCGCGATCGAGATTTATCATATCGCCTCTTTTCGTCTAGAAAGTCTACCTTTGATTCTAGCCCTAATTTATGGTTGTAAGGTTCGCACTGCACACCCTACAAGTAAAGTTTGTACGTAAGTCTTATATCATTTCCGGTTACACCGTAATTATGTTGACGGTTGACGGTTGACTGTTGACGCCGTGAACAGTGAACAGTGAACAGTGAACAGTGAACAGTGAACAGTGAACTCGGATTTACTATTCCGATGCTAACGGATTTGATATTACAGCGTATTTCTGGTTTAGGAAGTGCAGTAGGGACAAAGGCTTTCGCCGTGTCCCTACGGGGATATATCACTCTTGTGGGGAGTAGGGGTTGGGCATCCTGCCCGCCCTAAACATACAAGTTAAATGCACAACAGCTTACTCATCTTCTGCATAGATAAACCGATACAATTCGCTAGGATCTGGCTCGGCACTTTTCTCAGCAAAATCCACTGCATCGTCAATTACTGCTTGAATTTTATTATCGATCTCTTTCAATTCTTCAGCAGTCGCCAAAGTTCGATCGATCAACTCAGCAGCCAACTTCTTAATCGGATCGCGGGGGAACCAATATTCCTTCTCTTCCTTAGAACGCAACTCATCAGGATCGGCCAAAGAATGGCCGCGAAAGCGATAAGTCAAAGCCTCAATCAAAGTCGGCCCCTCGCCGGCTCGCGCCCGCGCCACAGCTTCCTTCGCCACTTCCCGCACCGCCAAAACATCCATCCCATCAACCTCAAAACCAGCCATGCCAAAAGCATGAGCCTTCTTGTAAATCAGCGGGTCAGAAGTAGCTCGCTCGTGGGCCATCCCGATCGCCCATTTGTTGTTTTCCACAACATAAATAATAGGCAACTTCCACAAAGCCGCCATGTTCAAACACTCAAAAAACTGCCCGTTATTTGCAGCACCATCGCCAAAAAAACAAGCAGTCACGCCATCGGAACTCTCGTCCCCCAAAGCTTCGCGGCGGTACTTGGATTGAAAAGCCGCCCCCGTAGCTACAGGAATCCCCTCAGCCACAAAAGCATAACCTCCCAACAGTCGGTGTTCCGCCGAAAACATGTGCATCGAACCGCCGCGGCCTTTCGAGCAACCAGTTTCCTTCCCGAACAACTCCGCCATTACCTCCCGCGCCGGGACGCCCGCGCTCAAAGCGTGAACGTGATCGCGGTAGGTGCTGCTGACGTAATCAGTGTCATCCCGGCGCATCGATCGAATCACGCCAGTAGACACAGCTTCCTGACCGTTGTACAAGTGGACAAAACCAAACATTTTGCCCCGGTAGTACATCTCAGCACACTTGTCCTCAAAATAGCGCCCCAAGACCATATCCTCGTAGAGCATCAAGCCCTCATCCCGAGAAATGGTTACGCTTTGCGCGTCAAAAACTGGTAAAGTCCGTTCCTGAACCATAAATAATTAATACCCGACGATCGGCTTCCTAGACATCTAAATTTAAACCGAGATGGGACACAACCGCAGCAGAAAACGATCGCACCTTTGCTGTGCAGCACTTCACCAATTGTTAAAATGAGTTTGGCCATCGGGGCGGATTGCCCGGACTCGGAGAACCAACTCCCATCCAAACCCCATGCCAACCAATGATATAATTCCATTACTCTCAAACCCGAAAATGCTCAAGAGTCAAACAACTCATTTAGCTCAGGGGCAGTGGGGCTTTCCATTTTCCTCACTGTAAAACGCTGTAGAGGGAAAAAAATCAGAGGATCTCTACGGTAACTCCAACATACCGTGAATTAGGTGGTTGGAAGCCAACACCAGAATTTTTGATTTGGTTTGCGGGAGTATCTCACTTAAGATAGGCTAATTCAGTTGCTAGCGCTTTGGGGAAGTGGACAGTGTTAATTCCACTAGATTACTACCGGATTTTGGGTCTACCGATTCAAGCTACTGCCGAACAGTTGCAGCAGGCTCACCGCGATCGAACTTTACAGCTTCCGCGCAGGGAGTATTCCGAAGTTGCGATCGTCGCCCGCAAACAACTGCTCGATGAAGCCTGCGCCGTTCTGTCAGACTCAGAGGGGCGCAAAGCTTACGATGCCAGTTTTTTAGCCAAAACTTACGATCGAGAGTCGGAAGCCGCACAGGAAGCCAAGCACCAGAGGTCAAAAACCTCAGCAGGCCCGGCCACCTTCCTGCAAGACGCAGGAGAAACCGCTCCGGCAGAGTCCAAGGCTTTAGAGGCTGCTCCCGACCCCCACACTCCAAGTATTGAAATCGATGACAACCAATTCGTAGGAGCCCTGCTCATACTGCAAGAACTGGGAGAATACGAACTCGTACAGAAGCTGGGTCGCCCGTATCTTAACAATGGCAGCATCGCGATCGCAGAAGGTCGTTTCGGCGACCCTCAGCTCGTGAGGCCAGATATAGTTTTAACCGTCAGCCTTGCCTGTCTAGAACTCGGCCGCGAACAGTGGCAGCAAGGTCAGTACGAAAATGCCGCAAAATCATTAGAAGCAGGTCAAGAATTGCTGCTGCGCGAAAGCCTATTTGCAAGCGTGAGGGGTGAAATGCAAGCCGACATATACAAACTCCGTCCGTACAACATTTTAGAGCTATTATCGCTTCCCGAAGAAAAAGTCGCCGAGCGTCGCAAGGGACTGGAAATCCTGCGAGAAATGCTTCAAGAACGAGGCGGTATCGACGGTTCGGGAGACGATCGATCCGGTTTAGGAATAGAAGACTTCCTCCGGTTCGTGCAGCAAATGCGTAAACACCTAACCAGCAGCGAGCAGCAGGCGCTATTTGAAGCCGAAGCCGGCCGCCCCTCCGCAGTCGCCACTTACCTCTCGGTCTACACCCTGTTAGCCCAAGGATTTGCCGCCAGACAGCCATCGATGATCCGTCGCGCCAAGCTGATGCTGATGCAGCTCGGTCGCCGCCAAGACGTTCACCTGGAAAAAGCCGTCTGTTCCCTGCTGCTGGGCCAAACAGAAGAAGCCAGCAGAGCCCTCGAACTGAGTTCGGAAAAAGAACCCCTGGCCTTCATTCGCGAACATTCCCAAGATTCACCCGACTTGTTGCCCGGATTGTGCTTGTACGCCGAACATTGGCTACAAGAAGAAGTGTTTCCCCACTTCCGCGACTTGGCCAACGAGTCAGTGTCCTTGAAAGACTACTTTGCTGACCCGAAAGTACAAGCTTACCTAGAAGCTTTGCCACAGGACGCAGAAACCGCCAACGAATGGGTCGTCGTGCAGCCCCGCGCCGGCAAGCAGCCAGGGCGACTGCAACCGACAGCAGGCCGATCGCCCGCTGCCATACCGGCACAGCCACCCACAGCCAAGCAGGGAGCCAGTACAGTCACCTTGACCCCCGTACCGGGCGACGCTTCCACCGCAGCTTCGGGCGCGAAATCCCAGGCAACGGTGGCCGCGCCTAGCGCTGTTGCCCCCGTGTCTATCCCGATAGCGACAGTGCCACACCCAGCAGAATCGACTTCCAAACATCGCAGACGCCAACATTCAGGGCGAAGCGGAGCAACCGGCAAAGGGCTAAAGGGCGATTTTGCCGATCGAGCGCGCACCAAGGCAGCAGAAATTACCGCCCAAGTCAAGTCCATGCCTCCAAACAGGCTGGCTTTGTTTCTAGTCGCAGGTGTCGTGAGCCTGTTACTTTTGTGGTTAATACTCAGTCTCTTGGCTAGCGCGATGCAAGCCCTATCGGGCCCCCTCCAAGGAGAGCAAGCCCTCGTCCGCCTGGAAGAACCGCCGCTGGAAATCCCTGCCGTGGCCGCGGCCCCAGAGCCGAGCGCTGCAGGCGCAGTGTCGGGAGAAATCAATGAGGTAGCAGCAAAAGACTTAGTTCAAGGCTGGCTATCGGCGAAAGCAGCGGCTTTGGGCCCCAATCACGCTGTCGAAGAATTAAGGCGAGTTCTCACAGAACCGGCTTTGTCTCGCTGGCAATTGATGGCAGAAGCTCAACAGCGTAACAACGCGCACCAGCGTTATGTACACAAGCTGCAAGTTAATGGAGTTACCACAAATCCGACTAATCCCGATCGCGCCCAAGTAGAAGCACAAGTCTCGGAAAAAGCCGAAGTGTTCGATCGTTCTCAACTCGTTTCTTCGCGCAATGAAAACCTGCGGGTGCGCTACGACTTGATCCGTCAAGAGGGACAATGGCGGATTATGGATTGGCAAGTGATTAAGTAAGGAATTGTTCAGTTGACAGTTGACAGTTGACAGTTGACAGTTGACAGTTGACAGTTGACAGTTGACCTGGGATACCGACATCTACCTGGAAGGAAGAGGATTGGAGTAATGAACAGTCTTCTTTTAATTTCTCCTGATCGGGGTTCTGGCTGTAAACCTCTTCTTTCTGGTAATTGGTAATTGGTAATTTTTGCTAGCTAATTACTAATTACCAGTTGCTGATTATTAGGTGAATTTTTAATTCCAAAAGCGGGAGTTTTGAATTGCAGATTATTGTTGAAGGCTGGCGTTTTATTTATCATTCCTATTGCGTAGCCAATCAATTTCAACTGCTGGAAATGCTCGCTCGCCCGCGAGGACAAATTGAGCTTTTCCACCGCGATATGCCCTACATTGACCCAGCTTGGGAGACGAAAATTAGTTTATTCGATCGCCCAAATGAAACATTACTTCGCAGCATTAAGAGCCCTGGGGTAAATCAGTCAGCGGATGTTACCCTGCGAATGTACTGCCCGTGGGACTTCTCGGCATCCAGCAGCGCTCAAACTTGGGTATTTGCAGCCACAGAATGGGGGATTGTTACGAGTTCAGTATTACAGGCGATGGGTGTTAAGTCGATCGCCCAAACTCCGGTTAACTCAGAAACGAAAATTATTACACCGTCGGCGTGGTCAAAAGCCGGCTTAATTCGCAGCGGAGTTGAGGCCGATCGCATTGCCGTTGTACCTTTGGGAGTCGATCCTCAGATTTATTATCCTGCTGCGGGCGATCGGCGTCAATCACTGCGCCAAAGCTTGGGCTGGTCAAACTATTTTATATTTTTAAACATCGGAGGACAAACCGATCGCAAAGGTATTCGCCCTTTATTAAAAGCCTTCGCTGCGGTAGTTGACAAATATCCCGATGCGAGATTAGTTTTAAAAGGTTCTGAACTGCTTTATCCGTCGAGAGACGAGATTGCCCAAGCCTGCCGAGTTGTGCTCAACGATGCGGAAAGAGCGAGGGTTTTACCAAGATTAATTTATACTGGTAGCCAGCTATCTTTTGCTCAAATAGCTGAGTTTTACCAAGCAGCAGATGTTTATGTTTCTCCCTATTTGGCAGAAGGTTTTAATCTGCCGGTGTTGGAAGCTGCAGCTTGCGGTTTGCCGGTTATTTGCACGGCGGGCGGCCCTACAGATGATTTTACGCGATCGGACTTTGCACTGCGGATTGAAAGTAAATTTATGAGTGTGGTAAGTGACGGGGAAACCTTATTTATATTAGCTCCTGAGTGGGAACATTTGACTGATTTGATGCAAAGGGCGATCGAACAGCCTGGATTGGCTGCGAAAGCGAGGGTTGCGGGCCCGGCTTTTGTGGCTGAAAATTTTACTTGGAGGCGTGTAGTCGATCGATTGCTTGAGGTTATGGGAGGAGATAGAAAGAGAGAGGAGAGGTCTATTTTTGAGCCAATAATTTTGTAGTTTGGGTCTTTCAAGCCCTAGATGGGGAAATAGGTTTTTTCCGGCTCTGGCAAAAGCGCAACCAGTTTCGCTTTTGCTTCTATGTTTCAATCCCTGATAGGGTTTTAGGTTTTTTCCGGCGCTTGATTTTTTAGTTCACTTGCCATAGTATAAAAGGTTTCAATCCCTGATAGGGTTTTAGGTTTTTTCCGGCTACGAGAGTGTGGCGAGAGTGTAGGAAGTGCTGGGTTTCAATCCCTGATAGGGTTTTAGGTTTTTTCCGGCAAAAGTAGTATTAAAAGTAGTATGCTTTAGGGGTTGTTTCAATCCCTGATAGGGTTTTAGGTTGTTTTCGGCCGTCTGCACTCATCGCCTATCCTGGCTCTACACCAATGTTTCAATCCCTGATAGGGTTTTAGGTTGTTTTCGGCCAGATTGGCAGGAAGATTCGCTCGGAAGATACAAGTTTCAATCCCTGATAGGGTTTTAGGTTGTTTTCGGCTTCAATATTCTCGCAACAATCTTGAAGGGATTTGGCGTTTCAATCCCTGATAGGGTTTTAGGTTGTTTTCGGCGTACACTTGCCATTCAAGCGCTAACTAGCTTGACCCATAGTTTCAATCCCTGATAGGGTTTTAGGTTGTTTTCGGCTTTGGATAGCCGCGTTCCTGTCAGAGTTGCCTGATTGTTTCAATCCCTGATAGGGTTTTAGGTTTTTTCCGGCGAAAAAGCCCAGAGGGAACGCGCCCCGGAGAAGGGAAGGAGTTTCAATCCCTGATAGGGTTTTAGGTTTTTTCCGGCGATTTTGATGGCCCGTCGGCGTGGGCTTTTCTTGTTTCAATCCCTGATAGGGTTTTAGGTTTTTTCCGGCTCAATCACCGCCGAAACCCCTGGGAGCTAGCAGCGCCCAATGTTTCAATCCCTGATAGGGTTTTAGGTTTTTTCCGGCTCGAGCAAACCAAGCGCGGTGGAGTTTGTTCAACGTTTCAATCCCTGATAGGGTTTTAGGTTTTTTCCGGCATGCAGCCGAGTAACTGGAAATGGTACGGCACATGGATTATTGTTTCAATCCCTGATAGGGTTTTAGGTTTTTTCCGGCACTCACTTTGGCAGTAAGTTTCAAAGGTGCGATGTTTCAATCCCTGATAGGGTTTTAGGTTTTTTCCGGCTAAATTGGTGCGAAAATCTCGCAGCATTAAATTGTTTCAATCCCTGATAGGGTTTTAGGTTTTTTCCGGCGGAGTGGTCTGAGATGTTCCGGCAACCAGTAGGGGTTTCAATCCCTGATAGGGTTTTAGGTTTTTTCCGGCTTAACCTGCGAACGAGACACAGATGACATCTTTCTGTTTCAATCCCTGATAGGGTTTTAGGTTTTTTCCGGCGGCTCGAAAATTGCCCCGTGTCATTCATCCACGAGTTTCAATCCCTGATAGGGTTTTAGGTTTTTTCCGGCATTCTTTTTAATAAAATCCTGTTGCCGACTCATGAGTTTCAATCCCTGATAGGGTTTTAGGTTTTTTCCGGCGATTTTTGTAATTGGTGGGTAAAGTTTCAGCAATACAAGTTTCAATCCCTGATAGGGTTTTAGGTTTTTTCCGGCCCGAGGCGATCGGGCTGCGGTGGAAAAATATCAAGTTTCAATCCCTGATAGGGTTTTAGGTTTTTTCCGGCCCTAACTGTCCTACCTGTGAGAGTGAATCGAGAAAGGTTTCAATCCCTGATAGGGTTTTAGGTTTTTTCCGGCCGACCGCCAGTGCATCCCTACTAACCTACCCCGCCGTTTCAATCCCTGATAGGGTTTTAGGTTTTTTCCGGCGGAGCCGATCAGCATGAAGCAAGAACAAAAGTTTTGTTTCAATCCCTGATAGGGTTTTAGGTTTTTTCCGGCGCTCGTTAAGGTCGGATAGGCGGGCAAGTGGCTGTTTCAATCCCTGATAGGGTTTTAGGTTTTTTCCGGCTTTTAGATCAGCGCTACCAATGAGAGCGCCAACGTTTCAATCCCTGATAGGGTTTTAGGTTTTTTCCGGCACTATGCGGGTTTGCGTGTTTCTGAGTTGTGCGCTTTGGTTTCAATCCCTGATAGGGTTTTAGGTTTTTTCCGGCGCGTCAAGCGATACCAACTGAATCTCCGGGTAAGTTTCAATCCCTGATAGGGTTTTAGGTTTTTTCCGACCGGGAAAGGCTTTCAGAACTACACCGGAGACTGGATAGTTTCAATCCCTGATAGGGTTTTAGGTTTTTTCCGGCGATGAAATTATCCAGGCACTTCGGTTAAAACTCAGGTTTCAATCCCTGATAGGGTTTTAGGTTTTTTCCGGCCTTTGAAAAAAAACAGCAGTCTGTTTTAGAAGTTTCAATCCCTGATAGGGTTTTAGGTTTTTTCCGGCCCGGCAGCCTGGGGCGGGTATGCTGATTTTGGCCGCTGCGTTTCAATCCCTGATAGGGTTTTAGGTTTTTTCCGGCATTATAGCTTGTAGTTGAGAGATAGAATACCTCTCATGTTTCAATCCCTGATAGGGTTTTAGGTTTTTTCCGGCGATTCATTATTAATCAATAAACCTCTTACAAAGGTTTCAATCCCTGATAGGGTTTTAGGTTTTTTCCGGCGGGGATTCCCCCATCATTTATTAACTAAAATTCAGTTTCAATCCCTGATAGGGTTTTAGGTTTTTTCCGGCATACAATAAAAACTTTTTTCCTAACAAGAATTCGTTTCAATCCCTGATAGGGTTTTAGGTTTTTTCCGGCGGTAGATAATCTCCACAATGATATGGAATTGATGTTTCAATCCCTGATAGGGTTTTAGGTTTTTTCCGGCGCGTGTTTGGGCTGAATCCAAAGCGCAGACTTACGTTTCAATCCCTGATAGGGTTTTAGGTTTTTTCCGGCTTGAAACATCGAGAATTTCAGTTCTTGCTTGCAATTGGTGGTGTTTCAATCCCTGATAGGGTTTTAGGTTTTTTCCGGCGAAAGCCGCCTTTAGCTCCAAGTAACAGTTTTGATTTGTTTCAATCCCTGATAGGGTTTTAGGTTTTTTCCGGCCCAATTTGCAGTTTTCGTAGTTGCCGAGGGATTTGTTTCAATCCCTGATAGGGTTTTAGGTTTTTTCCGGCGCTCAGCAACTTGAAAGAGAAAAGAAAATTGATAAGTTTCAATCCCTGATAGGGTTTTAGGTTTTTTCCGGCGATAGCAGCCTGAGTTAGGCTAGTGCCCCAAAAGTTTCAATCCCTGATAGGGTTTTAGGTTTTTTCCGGCTCAATTTTATCAAGAGAATTAGAGCGAGCAGAAATGTTTCAATCCCTGATAGGGTTTTAGGTTTTTTCCGGCAGGAGCAGAAACAGAAGATTTTTCAAGCAGTAAATTTGTTTCAATCCCTGATAGGGTTTTAGGTTTTTTCCGGCTTTATCGAGCGCTCAAGCGCCTCGAAAGCTTACCACGTTTCAATCCCTGATAGGGTTTTAGGTTTTTTCCGGCGAAACACCGCCACCTAATTGTGGAGGATTACTGGAGTTTCAATCCCTGATAGGGTTTTAGGTTTTTTCCGGCTTTGGCGTACCTCAGTATTATGTGACTTTGATGTCATTAGTTTCAATCCCTGATAGGGTTTTAGGTTTTTTCCGGCTTTACGATAGTATTACTAACAAAGTTTCGGGCGCGTTTCAATCCCTGATAGGGTTTTAGGTTTTTTCCGGCATATAGAGAATCGCCCGGTAGCTGCAATGCGTCCGTTTCAATCCCTGATAGGGTTTTAGGTTTTTTCCGGCTCTTCAATTGAAGGTAAAACTTCCTCATATACCCAGTTTCAATCCCTGATAGGGTTTTAGGTTTTTTCCGGCACTACCGTAGCAGCTATCCACTTGCCCCAGCGGTTGTTTCAATCCCTGATAGGGTTTTAGGTTTTTTCCGGCTGTACTTCTTATGTAACTTACCAGCCATCTTTCTGTGTTTCAATCCCTGATAGGGTTTTAGGTTTTTTCCGGCGCATACCTTCCCAGTTATTTTTCATTATGCTGCTTCAGTTTCAATCCCTGATAGGGTTTTAGGTTTTTTCCGGCCGAGTTTCTTCTGAAATTACATTGGAGGGTATTAAGTTTCAATCCCTGATAGGGTTTTAGGTTTTTTCCGGCCTTTCCACCATATCAGCCGGAGCTGGCAATGGTGTTTCAATCCCTGATAGGGTTTTAGGTTTTTTCCGGCCTCGTGCCATTCCCTGCGAATTTCCTCGGCGCAGTTTCAATCCCTGATAGGGTTTTAGGTTTTTTCCGGCTTGATTGCAGTTCCCGTACTTCTTTTTCCAGCATGTTTCAATCCCTGATAGGGTTTTAGGTTTTTTCCGGCATTCTCTTTCCGTGTCGTCCTTAATAATGAAAGCTTGTTTCAATCCCTGATAGGGTTTTAGGTTTTTTCCGGCTTAACGAAAGTGATAAAGCCAAAATGGGAGGATTTCTGGGTTTCAATCCCTGATAGGGTTTTAGGTTTTTTCCGGCGCAATTCTCGAATTGCTCTGAGTACGTCGGGGAGTTTCAATCCCTGATAGGGTTTTAGGTTTTTTCCGGCGCGGGTCGGTGTATCAGCACCGGAGGCCCCAGGGTTTCAATCCCTGATAGGGTTTTAGGTTTTTTCCGGCGAATTGCGGCCAGAACTGCAAGTCTTTGATACACCAGGTTTCAATCCCTGATAGGGTTTTAGGTTTTTTCCGGCCGACTTCTTGTGCTGAAATCAGGTTCAATTCCTGCGTTTCAATCCCTGATAGGGTTTTAGGTTTTTTCCGGCTTCAAAGAAATTAACACAATGAGGACAAACAAATGTTTCAATCCCTGATAGGGTTTTAGGTTTTTTCCGGCACTCCGCCATTTTTCCACGCCCACCAGCGACCGTCTGGTTTCAATCCCTGATAGGGTTTTAGGTTTTTTCCGGCTTTGGATGTCGGGTACTGCCGTCGAACCTGACGGAAGTTTCAATCCCTGATAGGGTTTTAGGTTTTTTCCGGCCGCCCGTTCCAGAAGCCTTGGTGTATTTGGTTTTCAACGTGCAGTTGCGTCCATCTAAAATAAAAGTACCATTCCAGCCTTCGGCTTGTCAATACCCGATTTTCCATATTCCCTCCAAAACCTTATCCTGTAAAGCTTTCAGACTTTGCGTCTATCTTGTTTTCACACTAGGGGCATCAAACTCTTGCTACACATGAGTTTGAGCCGAAAAATTTGATACTCCGATTTTCACACCTACCCATAGACGCAAACTCAGCAAAAAATATTCTGCGATCAAGGGCTCTACGCCACCAATACCTTCGATCTTACCCTGACAGCAAGCGCACAGCGGAAAAAACCAAATACTGTCTTCCTTGGGTTAGATGACTTTCTTCGGCGTGGCGATCGTAACTTAGACTTGAGTCCTAACCGGAATCAATCTCCTCAACTGGTTGCATGACTTTGTTCGGCGGGGCGATCGTAACTTAGACTTGAGTCCTAGCCGGAATCAATCTCCTCAACTGGTTGGATGACTTTGTTCGGCGTGGCGATCGTAACTTAGACTTGAGTCCTAGCCGGAATCAATCTCCTCAACTGGTTGGATGACTTTGTTCGGCGGGGCGATCGTAACTTAGACTTGAGTCCTAGCCGGAATCAATCTCCTCAAACGATTCCGCCAACCAGAAAGCAAAGCGATTAAAAAACAACTCCGATATATCAAAAAAAATTAGCTCATATTCAACAGCTAACGACTTAGACACTTATCTCTAATTTCTAACGAAAAAGCCATATAAAAGCTGCCAAGTCGTAGACTTATCAAAATCTATGCTTTAGAAAATCACAGACCACAACTTATCTTTTACCGAAATTGAATCCCAATTAATTGCTAGGAGTGATTTGCCACAACTTATTCAGCGAAACCTAAACCTTCAACAATAAGCGAATTTTACCTGCCATATTTGCGGTATTTGTGCTTCGCGGTTCCGAAAAATGTTATTGGCAAATTGCATACAAAATCCCCAAATTAACTTAAAATCAGTAGAGTGGCATTTACCTTAAAACAACCTATGACAAAAGCCGAAATTAGCACCAAAAACATCACAGTTCCTAACGGGGATTTGCAAATAGCTGCATACCTAGCCCAGCCAACCTCCCCAGGGCAATTTCCCGCAGTTATCGTGATTCAAGAAATCTTTGGCGTCAACTCGCACATCCGGGAAGTTACTGAAAGAATAGCAAAAGAAGGATATGTGGCGATCGCCCCAGCCATTTACCAGCGTCAAGCCCCCGGCTTTGAAACCGGCTACACACCCGAAGCTATCCAAATCGGCAGAGAATACAAAGAAAAAACCACCGCTTCCGAACTTCTGGGCGATATCCAAGCCACCATCGAGTACCTCAAAACTCTACCCTCAGTCAAACCAGAAGGTTTTGGCTGCATCGGTTTCTGCTTTGGAGGGCACGTCGCCTACCTTGCCGCTACTTTGCACGAAATCAAGGCTACAGCGTCGTTCTACGGCGCCGGTATCGCCACCCAAACCCCCGGCGGCGGCACCCCCACGATCGCCCGCACAGCAGACATTAAAGGCACTCTCTACGCCTTTTTTGGCACTCAAGACCCCAGCATTCCCTTAGAACAAGTTGACCAAATCGCCGCAGAATTGCAAAAACACAGTATTTCTCACCAAATTTTCCGCTACAATGCCGATCACGGCTTCTTCTGCGACCACCGCGGCAGTTACGACGCTACGGCAGCAGCCGACTCGTGGATGCAGGTGAAGCAGCTATTTCATCAGCAACTTCAACCAGCCTAGAGAGTGGGAGATGGGGAGATAGGGAGATGGGGAGAGTGGGAAAATTTTTTCTACTGACGACTGCCAACTAAATTACTGACAACTGACAACTAAACTGACATGAATTCCAAATCTACAGGTTCTCAAAGCGCAAAAGCATCCTTTTCAATGGATGATTTTGCTAAAGCCCTCGAACAGCACAATTATGAGTTCCAGAAGGGACAAGTAGTGCGCGGCAAAGTGTTCGAGTACGACTCAAACGGCGCGTATGTTGATATCGGCGGCAAGTCTTCGGCTTTTTTGCCGATCGAAGAGGCTGCTTTGAGAACAGTAACGGATTTGTCGGAAGTGGTTCCGCTGGACGAGGAACGGGACTTTTTGATTATCCGCGAACAAGATGCAGATGGCCAAGTTACTTTGTCTCTGCGGCAGTTACAAATTCAGCAAGCTTGGGAAGATTTAGTTGAATTGCAGGAAACCGGTAAAGTTCTTCAGGTGCGGGTTTCTGGGGCAAATAAGGGCGGCGTGACTGTAGATGTTCAGGGAATGCGCGGCTTTATTCCCCGATCGCACTTAGTCGATCGCGATAACCTAGAATCGCTGATCGGTCAATCTTTGAGCGTTAATTTTTTGGAGGTCGATCGCGAACGAGAAAAACTCGTACTTTCCCAGCGGATGGCCACTCAATCCAATGCTTTCAAGGACTTGCAAATTGGTCAGTTGGTGGAAGGAAAAGTCAGCAGCATCAAGCCTTTTGGCGTGTTTGTGGACTTGGAAGGAGTTAGCGGTTTGCTGCACATCAAGCAAGTTAGCCAAAAATATATTGATAACCTTGGAAAGGTGTTTGCTCCCGGTCAACCCCTGAAAGCGATCGTGGTTGACCTCGATGAAAGTCGTGGCCGAATTTCACTTTCTACTCGGGTACTAGAAAATTACCCAGGGGAAATGGTGGATAAAATGGCGGATGTTATGGATACCGCAGAAGAGCGATCGGAACGTGCTAGAAAGACTCTTTCTTAAGTCTTGATCTAATTACCACCCCGACTTCTTTAAGAAGTGGGGGTGGTAAAAGTGCGATCGTTTTACGTTTAATTAACTTGATTTACTTATTTGGGATTTTACATCCACTTCTTATACCAGTTTCCAAAAAGAATCCCAGTATAGGCTAACTCCAAACCCCTAAGCTGTTGCACATTTAAACTGTGAACTAAAATTTGATAAAGTTCTTGTGGGGTGGGCCAGAAAGCCCGCACAAAAAATACGATTTAGATGCACAACAGCTTATCTAGTAAGTTAATACCTCTCGCCAATCAAAAATCTCCAATTGTTTTACTTCTTCCTTTCCCTATCTAACTCCATTTTAGCATTCGTTATTTGACCCCATTAGCTACTACTCCCAATACTTTAAAATCGGCCACATTTAGTTGATCTAAAGCTTTGCTTACCAGACCGCGATCGGTTTTTTCTATTTTTACTATCAGCACTGTACCATCAGTTTGAGAAGCTAGTAAATGACCGTCTGCTAAACCCATTAAAGGCGGCGTATCGTAAATGACTAAATCAAATAAGGCTAGGAATTGTTCCATTAAATAGTGCATCTTTCTCGAAGAAAGTAATTTAATTGGATCGGCGGGAATAGTACCTGCAGTGAGGACAAAAAGATTGTCATCGTCGGGTAATCGCTGAATAGCCTCATTTAAGCTTAAATCCGAACTTAAAACATTACTTAAACCTTTGATATTTGATAAGCCAAGGTATGTGTGCAGTTGAGGCAAACGCATATTAGCATCCACTAATAATACTCGTTTACCAACAGCAGAAGCAGTTTTAGCTAAATAAAGTGCTACAGTGGACTTACCCTCACCTTTAATAGTCGAAGTGATGGTTAAAGAACTTATTGGGTTGTCAGCATTTAATAATTGAATATTTGTGTATAAGTAGTGAAATGCCTCGACCACAGGAAAATCTTTGGAATTTGAAACTATTATTCGTTTTAAGCTTGCACTGTTAGTATTTGAACTTACGCTAGTGAATGTAGGTGGAACACTTTCACCTCTCCGAGATTTAATTTTCATCGCTTTGGCGATCGGAATGACTCCCAAAAGAGGGCGTTTAGTTGCTGATTTAATTTCTTCTGGAGTATGGAAAACAGTATTTAAAACTTCTACTAGGAAACCTACAGCAATGCCTAGTAAAGTGCTAATAACGATCGCGATTGCTAGGTGGCGACGGGTTGGTTTTTCTGTTACTGGCTGGAACTCACCATTTTCGTTTGTGACTAACTGTGGTTTAGATATAATTTGCCAAGAGCCATCAATTTGACCAGCATCTAGTTGTAAAGCTTTTTGTTTTTCGAGGAAGAGTTTGAGAGTATCCTTAGCTAGTTCTAGTTTTAATTGTAGGTCATCATAGCGACGTTGAGCTTGGGGCATCTGAGTGATTTTTGCTTGCAGTAAGTTTTGACTATTAGTTATCACTCGCTCGCGAGCTTCCAACTGTTTTAGTTGTGATTGCATCTGCAAGAGGACAGTATCAGCTTCTCTTTTCATTAACTCACGCAAACTTTGCTGCTTTTCCCGCAAAGATTGAATGGGAAGGCTATTTTCATAAAATTGAGTAGAGCTTAAAGCTAATTGCGCCTCTATCTCATTTACTTTGCTAATTAAATTTTCATAAGATTTCGGGCTAATATCAACAATCCAACGATTATCGCCCGTTAACGCTCTTTTTTTGTAGCTTTCATATTGAAGCCTACTTTCTGCCAGTTGTCCTTGCACTTCTAGGCGACGATTAGTTAAATTATCTAGCTGATCTGATAGGCTGCGGCTGCGTAGTTCTGGTTGATTAAAGTTATACTGAACTCTTAACATTTGTAATTCTTGTTGCAAGTTATCAACTTTCTGCTGGAGTGGTGGCATTTGGCGATCGATAAAATCAATACTTTTTTGGCTAACTTTTAAACGCTGTTTGCCCATATATTCTAGGTAATATTTTGCAGTTTCATCCAGCACATATTGGATGCGCTTTGGATCTCGATCGCGGTAGCTAATATTTAGGAGTTTAGTAGCCCCCTGCTTCCCATCTTTCAAGAAAGTAACACGTTCGATTGTCAATCGCTTGTTGAGATTTTTATAGTCAAACTTTGGATATTTTTTCTGCAAATTATTAACTAAGGGTAGTAAAACTTCTGGGCTTTTTAAAACCCGCGTTAAACTTTGATAATCCACCGAGGAACCGTCTTCCGCTGATGATTTAATTTTGTTCAAGTCTGTGATACCTAAACTATTATTTTGAGCTTGAACCAAGAGCTTTGATAGCCGATCGTCAGCCGTAATGGGTTCTGCTAAAACTGTAAATTTTCCTTCATACTCGTTAATAGATTGTTTGGCAGCCATGAGCACGAAACTACCGCTTAAAGTAGCTATGCTGGCAGCTACTATGCCCATCACCAGAAGGCGACGTTTGACGACAGCTAGTACCCAATTCATATCAAGAACTTGGTCATCCTCTGCTGGGGTACTAGCTAGGTAATTAGCCGAGGGAACTGACAAATATTGACCATTAAGGTCATTCTTGAGGGAAGACAACAGTTTTTTATCCATAGCAAAAATGTTATGAAATTCCTAATTTCCTAAGAGTCTCAGTAGCTCTATTAGTCGGGTGGGAACGAGAAGTCCACCAATAATACTACCAGCGGGTGTGAGAACAGTGTTAATGGTGTCTACCAAGGTAGCAGTCCTCGAACGTCCCACTATAATTATGTCATTATCTTGAATCAGTGGGTTGGTTTGAGCATCGATTCCTTGATTCAAATTAATTGCTACTTCCGATCGGGATATAGTTCCATTAGGATTCAGCCTGATCAGTTCCACGGATCTAGAGTTAGCACGAGTTAGTCTGAAACCCCCCGCACTCATAATTGCTTGATTTAAGGTAGTATTAGGAGGTAATTTGAGCCCACCCGGAGTATTGACTTCTCCGATAACACTCACTTGCACAGTCCCCGGTGCAAAGCTAGCAGTAGCTAGAACCGAAACTTCTCCAGGGTCGATCGCCGTCGCTGTCGGGACAAAGATGATATCCCCTTCTTGTAGTATAGTATCTTGAGAGGTATCTTGTTCTTGCAAATATTGCCAAAGGTTAATAGTGCGGATTTGTTGTTTGCCATTTCTAGTATAACGTTGGAGTTGGATTTGCCGAATATCAGCGATTGATGTGATGCCACCAGCTAGTTGTAGAGCTCGAATGATGGTCGGTTGTCCGCTGGTTCTTTGACCATTTTGGGTATCACCACCGAGCGCTACATATCTACCGGGACGCTTTACCTCTCCGAATACTGAGACACTACGGGGTTGCTCTGCTGGTATAGAAAAAGTAGATTCACTAACTTGATTTGTTTCTGCTAAATTAATTGTTTCTTGAGGGGGAACCAAGATTTGATCTCCATCTCGCAACGTGATGTCTTGGCTTGTTTGACCCGTTTGTAAATAATCCCACAGGTTATAAGTGAGAGTTATTTGTTGGTTAGCCTTGACACGACGTCGGACAATTACTCGGCGGATATCAGCGCTAGCTCGAATACCGCCAGCTTTTTCTAAAGCTTGAGGGATCGTGGGAAACTGAACTGATGGTGTATTTCCACCTCCATTAGCTAGGGGCAATGAGTAGGATCCGGGACGACTTATTTCACCCGACAACCAAATATTGAGCGGGCGGGCAGCTTGTAAGCTGATGGTAACTATAGGCCTTTTTACGACCCGGCCATAAGCTCTAGTGATAGCTTGGGCTGCCTGTTCTAAAGTTAATCCTTGAAGGGAAACACTACCAATAACCGGGATTTGAATAGCTCCCCCAGCGGGAATTTGATACACCCCACTAAGCTGGGGCAGATCGTAGATATCAATTCTAATATTGTCTCCACCACCTAGATAGTAATCAGTATTAATACTTATTGGGGGGGCTGGGGACTGAGCGAAGTTGGTTTGAGGGTAGGAGAGAGTGAGTACCAGCGCCAGCAGTGGCACTTGTAAGGCAGGAAGGGTAAGCCATTTCATAGGTAGTAACAAATTTGATGATAGAGGTAAAGCCATGAAAGATATTTTAAGGGTACCGATGTTTGGGTTGATGCTATTGTGTTTAACGCTTATCGTCTGTGTGACTATTTATATTTTAGTCGCACGCCATCCCAAATTTGCTGCCACCTTAGAAAAGATTTTTGTGGGGATACTTTTTTTTACCATAACTGGTGGATCTGGTATCATAGCCATGCCCTTTACCAAACTTCATCCTAACGTTTTCTCCAACTTAGAAACTACACCCCCAACGATGATTGGTCAAATAGCCATTTATGGGGCCATGATATTAATGATATTTCCCCGCTTAACTAAAACTACCAAAAAGTTAGTTTATGTAGCCATTAAAGAAATTTCAGGAGACCCTTTTTTATGTGTTTTTTTGTTGCTGATGACTTTATCAGGGTTGTGGTCACAAACTCCTGAAATTTCTTTCCGGGCTAGTTTGGCTATTTGGGGAGTAACACTGGTTTCTATTTATGTAGGGAAACAGTATAGTTGGGTGGACATTTATGGATTATTGAGATGGCTAAGTGGTTTATTGGCCTTATGGGTAGTTGTGAAACCAAATCCCGGTCTCGACGGTTGTTGGTCGGGAGTTTTAGGCCATAAAAACCCTTTTTCTTTTCAAATGGCTAATACAGCTTCCTTATGGATTTTATATGCTGTTAAAGACCGTAAATATCGCTATTTATCCTTATTTATAACTTTAATAGCTTTAGTAGCATTGCAAAAAGGTTGTAGTGGTGCTAGTCGGATTTTGACAGTGGTATTAATCAGTTTGTGGAGTTATTTAGCCCTCTTAAAAAAATTACCTGTAAAATGGGCTTTTGTCTGCTTTATCTTATTTTTGGTGGGTAGTATAGGTATAAGTATTTTGGTGTTAAATAATTTAGAGGCTATTGTTGTGGATGGTTTGGGAAAAGATATGACTTTAACGGGTCGAACCGATTTTTGGCCTTTAATTATTGATCGAGTTAATCAAAATAATCCCATATTTGGTTATGGGGTGGCAGGATTTTGGCAGCCTTGGCGTGGCTTGGAAAACCCAGCTTACGGAATTATAGTAGCTAAAACTGGTTTTGTGCCACCCCACTCTCACAATGGTTTTATAGATATTCTTTGCCAACTGGGTTGGGGCGGATTGTTGTTGTTGATTTTGTCATTTATTAATAATATATTTAGAGGTATAAAGTACCTAGTTAAAGAAAGTTTTCCCGAGTCAGCTTTGCCTTTGTATCTATTAACATTTATGCTAATGACTAATTTGACAGAGGGGGGATTATTTGGGGTTGGTACTTATTGGTGTTGGTATGTAGTTTTATCGGTAAAATTGAGCTTAGATACGACAGCTAAAGATAATCCACACTGATGATGTCAGCATTGGGTCAGGCTGATTAATCGGGAGGCTTGAGTGCGATCGTACCGTTTAGCCTAAACTCCAATGATAACTCAGTAGACACACCTAAAAAAACCGAACACCCAGAACCCAGACTTCTTTAAGAAGTCTGGGTTCTAATAGCCATCGGGTTTGACGTTGAATAGGGTTAATTTACCAGAACTTACGCAACCATCCTATGAAGAGGGGCAACCACGGGGGATTGCCCCTACCAAACGCTATATGTAGAAGGCTGTGGGTAAGTCCTCTTTACTTAATATGACTCGCAATTGTTTCACTTTCCACCGTTGCTTCCACGGGCCAAGAATTTTCCATCTCTACTGTGTGTTTCGGCTGATAAACTGCCAAGTCAAACCAGAAAGTCGTACCCACATTAACTTCGCTAACTAAATTAATTTTAGTGTGGTGCTTGTCAATAATGTTTCTGACAATAGAAAGACCTAATCCCGTTCCTTCTAGGGTGTGTACTCGGTTTTCTACCCGGAAAAAGCGATCGAAGATTGCTTGTTGGTCTTCAGGATCTATGCCAATTCCAGTATCAGAAATTTCGATCCGCACTACCGGAAAATGTTGGGCATCCGGTGACAAGTTTTGGTTCCCGGATTGGCCGTCTTTGTGGGTGGGCGCCTCCGACTCTAGCAAATACGCTCGAATTGCCACCTTGCCGCCGGACTGAGTAAATTTTAAGGCATTTCCTACTAAATTTGCAAATACTTGCAGTAACAAATCGTAATGACCTAACGCAGGTGGCAAATACGGGTCAACTTCTTGCTCTAATTCAATGCCTTTATCCTTAGCATTTAACTGATAAGTCCGCAGGGTTTGTTCCACAGCTTGCGGGAGGTCAACAGCCTCCAAGTGATAAACTCGGCAGGATTCCAGCCGCGACAAGTCTAACACGTCGTTAACTAAACGAGTTAGTCGATCGGTTTCTCGATTGGCAATTTCTAGGAATTCCCTGCGCTCGCTTTCTAGAAGGTCTTCTCCGTACTCGTGAAGAGTCTCGATAAAAGATTTGATATTAAATAAAGGTGTTCTCAATTCGTGAGAAACATTGCTGATAAAATTGCTTTTAGCCTCATTTAGTTCTACTTCCCGAGTGATGTCCTGCACTGTCATTGCAATGCCTTTGAGACTTTCTCGGTAATTCCCTGAACCTTGATGCTTGGAGGTTTGCTCGTAGAAAGTACACTCTACAGCTACCGGGCGTTGTGGCTCAGTACAGGTATCTTCCTCATGGCGGATGCAGCTTCTGCACAGCGGTTCAGCACCGGGCGCTTTGTGCAGAATGACTGTAGTTAAAACAATCCGAATTGTACGGTTAACTGGTTGGCTCATAGAGATGCGAAATTCGCCGCCGTCGCGATCGCCCGCAGCTATTTCCTGCAACGGTCTCCCCAACTCCTGCTGCACTTCCGAAGGCAAAATGTTCAGAACATTTACTCCGAGCGCATTTTTGCCTTCCCATCCAAAAATCCGCATCCCCGTCGGATTAACTAAAATCACCTGCAAATTTGCGTCTAATAAAAGCGCGCCATCAGCAATCGTTGATACCAAAGTTTCTAACTTAGCTTTTTCCGCTGTCAGCTCTTCAATATTTTGTTCTTCATAACTTTCGAGTTTCTGGGCCATTTCATTAAAACTGCCAATTAACTCGCCCAATTCTCCCCCTAAAGGCAGGTCAACTCGCTGCTTAAAATTCCCGCTGGCGATATTTTTAACCCCGAAGACTAATTGTTTGATCGGCTGAGTAATTGTCAGGGCATTAAATACAGCTCCCAAAATTACCATCACCCAAATAGTGACAAATACTGCTAAAGTGACATCCCTAGTCAGATTTGAAGAGATAACGGCTGCGGGATTGGGGTTAATGCCGATCGCCAAAACTCCCAAATATTTGTCTTCATGAATTAACGGCACAAACACATCGGTCACTTCTCCATCTGGCGTCAAATGCTGCCGTACCAAAGGCAAAGAAGTTAAATTTCTCGCTTCAATATCGGCGAGAAAATTATCGGGAAGTTTGATCTGGCGGCGCAGCGTCAGGGAAGTTTGCACCTCCGATTCCGAAAATGGTATCCCCAGGAAAATATCTCCCGCTTCGTCTGCATAAAGCATATAGCGGACGCTGGAGGTGCTGCTGTAAAATTGGCGGGAAAAGCGGGCGACTTCGGAGCGATCGTTTTTGGCAATGAGCGGCGCCACATTTGCCGCCAACAGCAGGCCGAGGTCTCGGCCGTAGCGAGTATCGTTAAGTCGGGCGTCTTGCTGGATAGTATTGACGGCCCAGAATGTCAGGCCGCTCATAATTAACGACACTACGAGGGTAGCACCGGCCATCAGGCGGGTCTGGAGGGTAAAATCCGACCACCAGCGGGCAATAATTTCTCCGATTTTGTTTAGTATGGCCAGCATTTCACCAGTTCACCCGTTCAATATTAAAAGCAAGATCAATTCCGTTGGCTCCCGATCGAATTTTCTGCTGCGACTTGTCCGCTACCGCCACCGCAGAGATACCAAACTTCATTGTTACATTTCTACATTGAGATTGCTTGGCTTTCGGATGGCGGCCGATGTCGCAATTCCTAATTTTTATCGCCCAGAGCTCGGCGACCGATGTCCCGGCGGCAGTAGACCCCTTCAAATTGGATGCAATCCACTGCTGCATAAGCCTTGGAAATAGCTTGTTCCAAAGTTTCTCCTGTCGCAGTGACGCCCAAAACCCGGCCGCCGTCGCTCACCAACTCCTGGTGCTTCAACTGGGTGCCGGCGTGAAACACTTCTGCTCCTTTGGCTTCAGCTTCCTCGATACCTGTAATAACTTTGCCTTTTTGATAACTTCCAGGATAGCCTCCAGAAGCCAAAACTACGCAAACAGAGGCCCCCGACTTCCAGCGAATAGAATATTCACCGAGACGCTGCTGACAGCAGGCCAGCACCAAATCTTCTAAAGGAGTTTCCAGAAGCGACAAAACCGCTTGAGTTTCGGGGTCTCCGAAACGGCAGTTGAATTCTAAGACTGTGGGTTCTCCTTCGGGCGTAATCATTAAACCTGCGTAGAGTACACCCCGGTAGTCGATTTTGCGTTTTTGCAGTGCTGCGAGGGTGGGTTCGAGAATTTCTTCTTGAATCCTTTCCATGAGTTCCGGGGTGACGATGGGCGCTGGGGCGTAGGCTCCCATACCCCCGGTGTTGGCTCCCTTGTCGCCTTCGCCGATAGCTTTGTGGTCTTGGGCCGGCAGCAATGGTTCTACTGTGATGCCGTCGGTGAGGGCGAGAATCGAGACTTCTTGACCTGTTAAGAATTCTTCGACGACGACTCGGATGTTGTCTGTGCCGAATTCGCCTCGGAAAATGGTGTTGATGGCGCTGTGAGCCATTTTGACGGTGGTGGCAACGGTGACTCCTTTGCCTGATGCGAGTCCGTCTGCTTTGATGACTATTGGGGTTCCTTGTTCCAGAACGTATGCTTTTGCTGCTTCTGCGTCTGTAAATACGGCAGCTTTGGGTGTGGGGATGCCTGCTTCGAGCATCAGTTCTTTGGCCCAGGATTTGCTGGATTCAATTTGGGCGCCGGCTTTGGTGGGGCCGAAAATCATCATTTTTCGCTGTTGGAAATAGTCGGCGATGCCTAGCGATAGGGGCAATTCGGGGCCGACGATGACTAATCCGATGTTGTTGACCATCACAAAGCGTTCGATGCCTTGGAAGTCGTCGATGTTGAGCGACAGATTCTGACAGCCTGGGGTGGTAGCTGTGCCGCCGTTGCCCGGTACGCAGAATACTTGTTTAATCCGCGTAGATTCTAGCAGTTTTTTTGCGATCGCGTGTTCGCGACCTCCGTTTCCCACAACTAAAACTTTCACAGTATCCTCACCTATAAATTTTGTTCCCTGAATGTCTGATTTTCAGTGTTGGCATCTGTCTATCTGCTTTTTGCAGTGCTGTCAATTATGCCATGCTTGGCGCTAGGGAATTGCTAGATGTGGCACTTTTCTGGAGGAGTGGGCTTCGACGGCTGTTTCTCAATGGCTGGGAGCGTGCAATAATTAAAGACTTTAGCAGCCCTATTTTGCTGGGTTCGGCCTCGATTTAATCATGCAATTAAAACTCTTTTTTGGCTTTGAACTCTTCAATTACTGTAATTCATCCGGGGGCAAATAGCGATAAGATAGGCAGGTTGACTCTGCGGAATTTTACTCACATGAAATCAAATCAAACCGCTGCGAGTTCGTCTGCCAAATTTAAGCGGGTGGGCGTTGTCGGCGGCGGCCAGCTAGCTTCGATGATGGGGGATGCTGCTAGGGCACTCGGTATTGAATTGGTAGTACAAACTCCTAATGCTACTGACCCGGCAGTTTCTGTTGCTGCTGGTGCTGTTTTGGCGGCTGTTGATGATGTTTTGGCTACGGCTCAATTGGCTGCTGGCTGCGATGTTATTACTTTTGAAAATGAGTTTGTGAATTTGGATGGTTTGCGGCCGCTAGAACGGCAAGGTGTGTTATTTCAGCCGAGTTTGTCGTCGCTTTCTCCTTTGTTGGATAAGTACGTTCAACGCTGTTATTTACAAGGTTTGGGTTTGCCAACTCCGAGGTTTTGGGAATGGGATGGCAGCGCGGATTTGCCCCCGGAATTGTTTAAGGCGGTGGCGATCGACTTTCCGGCAATTTCTGTTTCCGACAGCGTGCAGATGGAAGGAGACTCGGATGCTGGGTCGATCGACTTTCCCTTTGTCGTCAAAGTTCGCCGCCACGGTTATGACGGCCAAGGTACTTTTATTGTTAATGATCGGGGGAGTTTTGAGTCAATTCGTGCTAAGCTCAAGGGTCAGTCTTTGCTAGTGGAAGAGTTTGTGCCGTTCGATCGCGAGTTGGCTGTGATTGCTGCTCGATCGGCAACTGGCGAAATTGCGATTTATCCGATAGTGGAAACTCAGCAGCAAAATCAGGTTTGTCATGTGGTGATTGCGCCCGCTGATATTAGTTTAGATGTGAAAACTGAAGCTTGTGCGATCGCCCGCACTCTCCTCAACAGCTTAGAAGCTGTCGGCGTATTCGGCATTGAATTATTTTTAACCGCTGATAATAAGCTGTTAGTCAATGAAATTGCACCCCGTACCCACAACTCGGGACATTTTACGATCGATGCCTGTGAAACTTCACAATTTGAACAGCATTTGCGTGCTGTTTGTCAACTGCCTTTAGGTAATTCGGCTCTGAAATGTGCAGGCGCTGTCATGGTAAATTTGCTGGGCTACGAGTCGGCTGAGTCCGATTATTTAGCAAAAAGAAAACAACTGGCACAAATTAGCGGTGCTTTTGTCCATTGGTATGGTAAGAAAGTATCGCGTCCGGGCCGCAAACTCGGTCACGTTACAGTTGTGCTCGACGCGGACTTGGTGGCTCAGGGGCGATCGTCAGCGGAGGCGATCGCTCAAACCGTAGAATCCATCTGGTATGCAAGTTAAATTGCTCGAAGGTTGCCAAAATCTGGTTAGTTGGTATATATTAAATAAAGGTTCTACTGCGACGTTGGTGACTGCCAATAATGTTTTTTTGATCTATAACTCTTAACTCTCGGGAATCAAGATGTTTGGACAGCAGTAAACTGGGCTTGTACCCATAAACTTTAAGTCCGTCTCCAGCTCTTACCAGAAGCCGGAGCAGACGAAGAAGTAAACTGGGCTTGTACCCAGAAACTTTAAGTCCGAGCCAACGGTACCCACCTGGTAAAATACCAGGTCAAAAGCTGAGGTAAGACGGCGTTGCGGGGAGCCATTAAAATTTTGATTGAGATAGGCGCTGTGAAATATAGCTAGCCTATTTTTTTTTAGATACACGCTTTTACTCATAAGACCTCTTGCAAAAGTCCATGTAAATTATTGATTGATAATGAATCTTAAAAAAAATATGTCGGTTATTCTAAAAAATTCGCGCTCATTAAACGTTGATTTTAACCGATTTAACTGGAGCGCGTATCTTTCTTAAAATTTTGACATAAAACTCACGCTGGCTGGGCCTGCCTAAGCAGTTTAAAACAATTTTTAGAGGGTGACTTTTTACTTTCTGGATACAACATTGAGTTCATAATTAGTAACCGTTCAGGGGGTGCGCCTGGGGCGCACCACCCCAAGAGGAGTTTAAGCATCAATATGTTTGAGAGCTAACAAGAATGTAATCAGGAATTCTTTCGTGCATTGAATCACTTTTCCAGCATCACTTGTTGTCAGCAATCAAGTAATACCAATTCACTATGAAGGTACACTAAATGTAGGCTAAAAGTAGAGGAGATGCAATATCAATACTCCGGACAGTTTTTAAGCAGCCAGAGTACCATAAGACAAGACTGAAGGAAGGTTAGGGTGATTTAAAATCAAATCCGGGTCTAAATCTAACTTATCAATAAAGGTAGAAAGTAGATGCTTATTGAATTCCAGACGTTTATAAGAGGCCATAGAAAACACAAAGGATTTGGCAGATGAATGACAACTAGAGAGTTCATCTTTAGCTAAGTTTAGGGCAATTAGACTGGCATTAAAATGAAAATCAAGCCGTGGTAAATGACGAGCTTGACAATCAGACAATCCCGTAAATTGCTTGGCATCACCAAAGATAAATTCAATCGGGAAACGAGCCTGATAATATTCAAGAATTTGCTCAGGTGGTAGGTGAATATCAGTGCTAAACAATAAAGCATTTTTGATTTTGCCGTGGGCTTGAACCTCAGAGATACAAACCAAACAAATTGGGCAATTTAAACAACAACGACCCACCTTCAATGTATATAATGAAACTCCGGGTTTTAGGTCTTTAACAAAATTAAGACGACTCAAATCATGGCAGTCAACCTTACCATCATATTTACGTGGAGATCCCTGCTTCTTTTGTTCACCTGTATAGAGATAGCGTAGGTTAGCATCACTTCTTAACTTGCCAATAAAGTCTAAATTTAAGTCCCGCACAGCCTCCCAGAATTTAGAGCGATAGTAATAGCCATCAGCCACCATTTGGACGTACAGAAGTGGGGAAAAAATAACGAGTATTCTTCAAATGTTGTGCAGAGTCATCAACTCTTGTGATGTCAGGCTTTGAGCTTTGAGAGTCCGGGTTTTTGCGAGATTTTTTTGAGCTGTTATTCTTCGGGTTTTTGGGCAGTTTTTTCACGGGTTTTATTTGAGGGCGTGACGGAGTTTGTTGTACGCTTAAGCTATAAGATAAACGAGTCTCAATTTCGACAATAGAAATTACAGAAATTTCCCACCCCTGTTCCGATTGGGCGTAACCGCTCCGCCGCTCTAGTTACCAATCTGTAATCTCTAGTAAGCAATCTGTAAAAAGCAACCCCCTGCGGGGGGTTGCCAATAGGCGCTCTCAGAGGTATGACATAAAGTTAACCAAACCTAAACATCAACACTTCTGAGAAAACCCACTAATGAATAGGATGCCGAACGACGAGATATTTGTCCACCTAGAAGGCTTAACGAAGCAATTTGACAGTCTACGAAATTAAGTAGTTAAACAAAATTAATTACACAAACAACTAATATGATATAATAAAGTTATTACGTTGTACTTAGAGACGTTTTATATGTTTTTAATGCGAGATGTTAATCCACTTTCCTTGAAATTGCTAAACCGAATTTATCGCGAAAGCAGACATCATCAAGTGCGCCTAGCAAGCACATTTTTTAATCTTAGTTTCACAAGGTGTCAAAAATGAAAACTTGATGAAAATTTTTCAAGTTAGTTATAAGACTATGTATAACTCAATACGGTTCAGTTAAGGCTATGCAGTGCTTAAAACAATAAATACAGGAGGATTCATTATGATTCCAGTACCTCTGTGTTTAATTTATTTAGACCGAAATTTTGAGACAGGTTTTTTCACGACTCTGGGGTTGTTTCTCTGAGCCCTTTCAGGTAGAACTTGATCGAGAATCTCCAAAGTTAACCAATTAAAAAAAAAGGAAGTTCCTGTGGTTGTAACCGCTGAAATTTTGGGAGAGCGCGACGAATAACTCGTAGTGTTCCAGTAAAAGAAAGACGCAATGGTGAAACACATGCGCTGCTTACTGAAGAGAAAAATTAATGACCTTACCGCCCAATGTCCTAGTAGTAAACCATAAATTTCTTGTACCACCTCAAGAGGCTTTTGAGAACGAATATGAGTTTTTCTTCCTAATAAATGTACTTTCAGTTCATCAATCGTATTCTCAACTTCCCAACGTTGATGATATTCACAGGCAAGGAACTGGGCAGGAAATTTTTCCGCGTCCAACAAGCTGGTAATTAAACGATATCTAATTTGTGCTTCGGGGCGTTCGGGATGCTCAATTGTGTACTCAATTACTCTTACTTGTATTGGCTTAAATCCTTTTTTTCTTAACTTGCCAGATGGATCAATCCAACTTAAATATGAACCATCATCTAGTTGTGTTTCGTTTAAGAATTTAACGTTGGATGGAATTCGCACTCTTCTACTCACAACCTTTACTGAATGTGGCTTCTACCATCGCGTAAGAATGTAAACCTCTATCCCACATCAATAACATTCCCTCTGCCACTGAGCGTAACAATTTTAACGCTCTTACTCTTTCTCCTATTTTATATGGACACATTAAGGCATCAAATATTAAATGTGTTCCTGCCTCTACTAAAATCACTAATCTAGCTTTGGGGAACGCCGCTCTCGTACCCGGACGGCTACCTGGACGACCAAAAACTCTGGCATTTTCATCACCCAGACGGGAGGTCTAAGCAGGTTCCGTCTATCACTACGACTCTGAGTTCGTTGATAAAAGCTCCTACTGTTTCAACTGTAGCCATTGGTCGTACTAAGGAATGAAACAACTGTCTCATCACGCCCGCTCCTAATCTTTGTCTGGCTTGAGTAATTGCCGATTTACAGGGAAATCGCCAATATTTACCAATTTTTATCCATGCTTCATTAAGACCATCAATTAAATTTTTTAAGACCTCCCGCATTGAATCTTTTGACCACAGACTCATGGCGATTACCAGACACACTACCAGTTGTGCTGGCAGGACACGATGACGTTTCTCTTCAACATTTGTTTTCGCAATAGCTTGTTCGATGGCACTTGCTGGAATTGCTATCTCTATGGCCTTGAATATCTCCTTACTTGGGATTTTGGGAGATACTAATGAGAATTCTTTGAGATGCACGTTAACTTGCTCTCCTTTTGTGGACACCATACCTAATTTACCACGGTTTGAGCCTTAACTGAACCGTATTGATGTATAACTGGTTGAATCGATGGGAATATGAGGGAAGGGTCGGATTATACAATAAACCAGGTAGAGGCAGAAAAAAAACTTTTGATGCCGCACAATCAGCTCAAATTAGAGACTGGGTAAAATTGGAGCCAAGACAATTAAAGCAAGTAGTGCAAAATATTAAACAAGAATAGGATATTAATATCAGTACGGAAACTATTAAGAGAATAATTAACAAACTTTGTATGAGTTGGCATAGGATGCGTCGAGGTGTTGGTGGCAAGCCAGATCCCATAGAATACAAGGAAAAAACAGAAAAATTGTCCGAATTAAAACAACTAGAAGATGAGGAAAAAATTGATTTATACTATTTAGATGAATCCGAATTCTGTGGCATCCCTTGTCTCCCTTATGGATGGCAATATATTGTGAATATTTGTCAATTGAGAGTCGTAGAACTAAGCGTTTAAATGTCTTGGAAATCATGAATCCACAAAATACTCTTCATGCTTATGTTTCAGAGCAGACTATTAATTCTGATGTAATCATAGCCTGTATAGATACTTTCTTTGCTGTGGTGGAGCGGCCAACATTTATTGTAGTAGATCAAGCTTCTATTCATATTAGCAATGCCATTTTCGAGAAACTTGAAGAATGGCAAGAACGCGGTTTAACTATATTTGAATTCCCGACTTATTCACCTGAATTGAATTTAATTGAGATTTTGTGGCGGTTTATCAAATATGAATGGCTCCAAATAGATGCCTACTCTAGCTGGCAAGCTCTTGTTTCATCTGTCGAAAAAATTCTTAAAGAATTTGGAGATAATTATGTAATTAATTTTGCTTAACTACTTATGTACATACAGCAGCCACCACAGCCGTTGCTACTCATCAAGTAGAACAGGAAGTCTGGTCACGGATATTGCAATTAGGTCATCAGACTCTGGGGATGTTTTTCGCCCTCTGTGGGGACGGAGATATGGGTGAAAAGCTCACCTTACCGGATGGGAAAGAAGTCAAGCGCTTATCAACCCCTCATCAACGCGATTATCAATCTTTGTTTGGCGCATTCCAATTAAAACGAGTTGTCTATGGGAGTCGTGAAGGACAAAAAATAGTTTTTGTCCCTTTAGATACCCGCTTACAATTGCCGGAAAGTAAATTTTCTTATCTGCTCCAAGACTGGAATCAGTCGTTGGCTGTAGAGACCCCTTATAATCAAGTCAATGAAACCCTTGAAAAGATTTTAGGATTGAGTCAATCGACTGATAGTTTAGAGCGGATGACTCGTCAAATGGCGGCTGATGTTGCATCTTTTTGGGAAACTAAGCCAATTCCCTCACCAGCCGAAGAAGGCCAGTTTATTGTAGCGAGTGCTGATGGGAAAGGAATTCCTATCCGCATGAATGCTGACTCACCTGCGATTTTAGAGCATCGCCCCCGTTCAGGGCCCAAACCGAACCGTAAAAAAATGGCTATAGTTGGAACAGTTTACAGTATAGATCCGATGCCAAGAACTCAGCCAAGAAATCGTAGAATCTTTATTTAGAGACCCCCGTCAATCTTCTGAGAAAAAACATCGGGAAAAATCCCGACTCAAGCCGCAACACAAATACTTGAGAGCCAGCCTGAATACTGAACGAGATGGTGAAGTGATTAAGGCTACTCAAGTAATATTTGATTGGATGACCTGTGAAATTAAGCAACGAAATCCCCAAGCTATTAAGACTCTAGTGGTCTTGATGGATGGGCAAGCATCTTTGTGGGAACAGTCTGTCAGATCCCTAACTCAATCAAATCGCCTTGAGATTCTTGACTTGTTGCACGTCACCTCCCGCATCTGGACGGCAGCTCACTTGTTCTGTGAACCAAATAGTAACGATGCTATCGCTTTGGTCAAAGACTATGTGTTGCTAACTCTTCAAGGAAAGGTTGGTGAAATGATAGAAATTTGGCAAAAAATGGCCAAAAATCGTCGCTTCAAAGGTCAGAAACAGGAATATCTGCAAAAACTCATAAACTACTTTGAAAATAATAAAAATCGGATGCGCTATGATATCTACTTGGCAGCGGGTATCCCATTGCTTCTGGAGTTATTGAAGGCGCTTGTCGGCATGTTGTTAAAGACCGACCGGAACGAGCTGGTATGCGCTGGACAATTCAGGGGGGCACAGGCGATGTTAGAGCTACGCAGCACCTATCTCAATAGAGATTGGGATAAGTTTATTAAGTTTCGCATCCAGAATCAACATGAACGCTTATATCCTTATCGTAGTTTAGTGGAAACAACGCCGTGGCCAATGGCTGCTTAACGGGAATGAGCGGACGACCGATTACGCCCGTTCCGATTTACCAGCTACATCATTATAAAAATGTAAGGATTCAGGTCTGAAAAAGGGGAATGAGCGAGCGGCATAGCCAAGTCACAAGAATGGGCATTCATAGCCTCACGGAAAAAAGCCATTACTGAACGAGCTTGAAAACGACAGGTTTGAACCCACATTCCGCACCCTCAACTGGCACATAGGCGGATGGAGGGGTAAAAGTGAATCATCCGAGACAAAGCGTGAGTAAAAAATACTCAATAATTTCGGTCACACTCCCATCATGAGCGTTAAAAATTCCTGACAAGAGAAGTGAGGGCATGAGTTAAATCTGATATGAGTTAAAATTGCGAGGGGTAAAAACCCAGTTTATGACGTATTCGTAACCGGAACGATCACGAAAAGGCATTAATTCAGATCGCAACCATAGCCAATTATCACCAAGAATAGTGTAAACTGGCGAGAGCGATGAACGCTCAAATTAGGATTTAGCAGCCCATGCAGAAAGCATCTGAGATGAAAGTAGAAAACCTCGATCATCTGGGATTGATAGCTGGTCTAATTGATGAAATAGGAATTGTCCAAAAAATCAATGAATTAGTAGGCGAACAACCGGGCGAAATAGTCAGTCCCGGCCTGGTAGTCAAAGCCATGATTATCAATGGATTAGGGATGGTTTCCGCCCCATTATATTTATTTTCTAAATTTTTTGAAGGAAAAGCAATAGAACATTTACTTAGAGCAGGGATTCAAGCATCGCATCTCAATGATGACCGTTTGGGCAGAGTATTAGATAAATTATATTTGGCAGGAGTTACGGAAATATTCACAACTATTGCGTTAGAAGCAGCTCAAAACTGTAGTTTAGACTAACCAAAGATGAGAACGGTGGCAAAAGAAGAACTAAAGCCACCGCGCCAGGAGAAAATGAGGGTGAAAACAAAACCTATCCACTCCTTAAATGAACAGTGAACGATTAAAGGACTTTCCTGGGAGCAGCATACGAATTATTGGTGCAAGCCAAGGATGCGACATTCGAGCTCATGGATGCAGTGATGACCACTCCGAATGTGTCGTGTTTAGCGGAATTTTCCCTCAATCCATTATTCAATCGTCAATGGCCGAGCGTTTATGAAGCCTTACAAGACTGTAGACCAGACCGAAAAAAACTGATGGAGTTGTATGGAGAGCAATTACAGAAAGAAGCACCCCCAACAGAACACATATTAGTAGCAATTGACCACACTGCATGGGCTCGACGAGATGCCAAAACCTTAAAAGACAGAACCCATGAATATCAGGGGGGCGTAATTATTGGACAGGGGTACAGTACCATTGCCTGGATACCTGAAGCACTCTTGAAGTTGGGCATTACCCCTGCTCCATGAAAGAATTAGTAGTGGGTCTTCACCCATACTTCAAGCAGCTTCTCAACTCAAACTTGTCTGTGAACAAAGCGTCAACCCAGTTTTAGCAGTTTTGGATCGAGAATATGGCAATGCAACCTGGGTATTAGCGCAAGCAGATATTCAAGCTGATTGCTTAATGAGAGTCCGAAAGAATGCCTGCTTATGGTCAGCACCACCAGCCTATAGTGGTCGCGGTAGACCACCCAAACATGGGCAAAAAATGAGACTCAATGACCCAAGCACATGGCTCGAAGCTGATACTGCGATTGAAATTGACGAAGATCCAGAGTTGGGACAAGTCCGAGTCAGACAATGGCTTGACTTGCATTTTTATCGTGCGGCCGAACATCCAATCAATTTAATCCTGGTGGAAAGAATGAAGCCCATGTCAAACGGTCAGCCGTTTCCACCCTTATGGTTGGCTTGGGTGGGAGAACGAACTCTCCCTAAGCGAAACTGTTTGGTTCAAATATTTACGACGCTTTGGAGTCGATCATTGGTATAGGTTTGCCAAGCAACGATTGCATTGGACATTGCCTAATTTAAGAACTCCTGAACAATCGGAGCGTTGGAGTGATTTAATGCCGTTGATGAGTTGGCAACTCTGGTTGGCCAGAGATTTAGTGATCGAGAATAGACTTCTGCAGGCAATCTGCTACTATCAATTTAACCCCTGGACGTGTTGCCCAATCAATGTTTTCGCTTTTAGTTGACATTGGTACTCCCGCAAAAATGCCTAAACATAGGGGAAAATCCCCCGGTTGGGAAAAAGGAAGGGTACGGACGGTAGCACCGCGATATCCCACTGTGAAAAAACGGGTTTCCCGACGTAAAAAGTCTTCAAGATTAGTTATTTAATCTTCTCCCTCTTGAGTTTTTGAGTAACAGCTTGCCGGATATTCAAAGGTAGCCACTTTTGGCTGCAATCATTTTTTAGTCTAAACTACAGACTCTTAGGGTTTCATCTACATGAACGTTTGATTGTAAAGGTGCCCATTCCCACAGTGCTTTGATAGCTGGCTTTACTGCTGCTGCTACTCGTTGATTGGTTTTTTGCAATGTTCCTACTCCCACTTCAATCCTGCCGAGTTCCCACAAAAGCGAGCGTCAGCTTGGAGTAGGAAAGATGCCCATAATTACCTAGCCAGACGCCGGGTGCTTGCAGATTAACACTTAAGTCAAGTCAAGGAACCACTCCCTGATGTGGTTCTCCTCTAACTACAGCACCACATTCTAGGCATTTACACGATTGTGTCTGATATTCGACGACTTCAATTGGTTGCGCCACTAGAGTTGCTACTTGCTGAGAGTGGATGTTAATTACTTCACTTAATTCTTGACTGCCACAATTGAGACAGATGTCGGGTGAGCTAATTTCGGTTCTGTCTACTCGTCCAAACCCTTTTCGGGTTTTGCCCTGATGACCTGGTTGTCCACCTGGTTTCTTTTTTTGGTCTGCTTCTGGTTTGACTGTTGGTTTTTCTGGTTTTTGGAGTAGATCCGTTGATGGAGGTTTTGATGAAGTTTGACTGGTGGTTCGACTTTTTCCCGTAGCAATAGCTAGTTTTTCTTGCAATTCTGCAATGATTTTTTGCAGCCCCAGTACCATTTCTACCAGTTCAGCTTGGCTCAACTGCTCTATTTCGGTTTTTTCCTTCTGTCTGGTGGCTGTGGGCTTTTTCATTACCTTTATTTTACCAGATGCCGCCACTTAAGTCTTTTTTGACCTGAATCCTTACATAAAAATAAGCCTTGCCATCAGTTTGTTTGCCGCTTTTTCTTAAAAAAGAACAATCAATAACAGCAATAATTGTGTGGTCAGGGTTTAAAGCAACACGCGAGAAAATATTGATTAAATTGTGGAAAGTTAAAGCTTTTGAGAAAGTGAGGACGGTAGGTTTTTTCACTCAAACAGCTATAACGACTGAGATTCGTGAAGTTGACCAAGCCAAACGGCCAGCAAAATAGTTGAGAATAATGTGATTAAAAACTTCTTTTGGGGTTGACTAATCCCTAGCATTTGTTGTAACAATACTCCGGACAGTTTTTAAGCAGCCAAAGTACCATAAGACAAGACTGAAGGAAGGTTAGGGTGATTTAAAATCAAATCCGGGTCTAGATCTAACTTATCAATAAAGGTAGAAAGTAGATGCTTATTGAATTCCAGACGTTTATAAGAAGCCATAGAAAACACAAAAGATTTGGCAGATGAATGACAACTAGAAAGTTCATGTTTGGCTAAGTTTACAGGGTAAGCTCATCTAATTTGGTATAAATTGTACTTGACAAAAAGGGCAATTTATACGATTTGGCATTAGTGATTAGTGGTTATATAATGTTTCTTAATCATGCGTCATGACTGGTGAGGAAAAGTCAATGAAAAAAGGATTTGCTCCTGTTTCGCCAACCCAAAAATCAAAGAAGCAGAATAATCGGACTCAACTAATATCCGTCGAACATTTACAAGCGAGCTTATCAACTTATTTTGATAACATACAAGATCCCAGAGTAGACAGAACCAAACAACACTTACTTAAAGACATTCTCATCATCAGCATATTAGCTGTAATCGCCGGAGCCGATGGATGGGAAGACATAGAAAATTACGGACTCAGTAAGCAAGAATGGTTAGAGGAATTTTTAGAATTACCCAATGGAATTCCGAGCGATGACACATTCCGCCCTTGTATTTGAAAGGTTAGACCCTAAAATATTAGAAGAGAAGTTATCCCAATGGCTTCAAAAAATTATGGGTTCAGTTTCATCAGAAATTATCCCGATAGATGGAAAAAGTTTACGAGGCTCTTATGACGCCTGAAAAAGGTTTAAAAAACCTACATTTAGTGACAGCTTGGGCGAGTGAACAGCGTTTGGTACTCGGACAAGTCAAAGTGGAAGACCATTAATCATGAAATCACAGCTATCCCTGCCTTGCTAGAATTAATCGACATTACGGGAGCGATTATCACCATTGATGCGATGGGAACTCAAACCGAAATTGTGCGACTTATTCGTCAGAAAAAAGCGGATTATGTCCTGGCATTAAAAAGCAATCATCCTACTCTTTATAATCACGTAAAAGACTGGTTTAATATCGCAAGAACTCAGAAATTCATGGGAATTGAAGTGAGCTATGATTCCCGAACAGAAAAGGAACATCATCGCATCGAAACCAGAAAAGTCTGGGCGGTATCAGTTGCATCTTTAGGAGGACTTTATAAGCAAGAACAATGGGCAGGTCTTCGGACTATTGTGATGGTCGAAAGGATCCGTCATCCATTTGTGACAAGTTAAGAAAAAGTGCCAATTGTCAAGGGGTATACAAAAGAAAGGTAAAATAGGATGAAACCTTTGTCAGGCAAGCATTTGAGCCATAATTGAACCAGTTATGACTAGCAAAAAACGCATCAACCGAGATCATGCAAAGAAAAAAAATCGTCCCCAAGTAGAAAATGAAGCGATCGCGAATCACCTGGAAGATTTATTAATTCCGGCAATGGCGGCCCAAAAAACTTTTTATCGCCAACTAAATCTAAGAGATAGGATTCTGACACTACCATTAATGATGGCAGCAATCCGCCAGTTTATTATGGCGAGACGTAGCAGGAGTAACAGAATTAACCAGATTATTAAATAGAGAAGGATTTTTATGGTGTCAGCCACAAGAAATTAGCCAACAAGCATTGTCACTCATATTTTTAACTTTGACCGCAGTTTTATTTGAAAAAGTATTTAAAGAATTACTGCCTCATTTTCGTCGGAAATGGTTGATGAGAAAATCAAGAGCACTACCGGATAGCGTACAATTTGCCTTAAAAAACTTTTAAAATATCTGGATAGCAGATGGCTCAACATTAGAAGCATTATTTCGTAAACTCGAAAGTTTATCAGATGTGCCAATTGGTCAATTAGCCGGAAAAATGGGAGTAATAATAGACCTAGTAACTCATCTTCCAGAAGAAATTTGGTTTTGGACAAATCCGAAACAAGCAGATACTAATTGGGAGGAAGATTTACTAAAAACAGTTAAGCCGAAAACCTTACTATTATTGGATCGAGGCTTCTATCACTTCGCTTTTTGGTCAAAACTCATTTCTCAAGAAATTGGATTTATCACTCGAATCAAGAAAGGTGCATCTTATCAGGTAGAGCGGGTATTAACAAATACCTATGATATCAAAGACCAGATAATTAAAATAGGTGCAGGGACAAAAAAGACACCAGCTTTGACTATAAGATTAGTACAGATTCGCTCCAAGAGTTCCTGGCGTTCTTATCTGACAAGTGTCCAAGAACCCGAAGTGTTGCCACCCTATGTAGTAGCAGATTTATATCAAAGACGCTGGCGAATAGAAGAGGCATTTTGTCTAGTAAAAAGATTACTAAATCTCAGCTATTTATGGACTGGTTCCTTAAACGGAATCAAGCTACAAATCTGGGCTACTTGGCTATTTTATGCGGTTTTAGTAGATTTAGGGGATGCGGTTGCCGATGAATTAGGAGTACCAATTGAACGGGTTTCATTAGAAATGATTTATCGGGGGATGTATCATTTTTCTGTGGCCTATCAAAAAGGATTAGCTTCTGACCTAGTTAAGTATTTTGCCGACGATAAAAATCAAGATTTAGGGATTGTTAAGCGACGACGAAAACCTCATGTCAGGCTAATTATTTCTCCTTTCCCTGGAAC